>JAPXNP010000194.1:0-4675 GCA_033811955.1 Acidobacteriota bacterium | reverse complement strand
TGGAGAGAGTCAGCGGTTGCACTTTCGCGTCCCGGCCAGGCGTTTGGCTGCCTTCGACACGTCTTCTTCTTCGTGGGTTCTCGAGCCCGGGGTGTACGCCGTTCGGGTTGGGGCGTCCTCCAAGGACATCCGCGGCGAGAGAACCTTCCAAGTAGAGCAGTATAGGGTTGTAGAACCCACGTATAACGTCCTGGCTCCGGAACGGCCCATCGAAGTGTTGCATCCTTGAATCTGCCGGCGTCAAGAACGTTGACTCCAACGTCGGTCGTACCAGATACGCACCAGGTAGAGTCCCTCGGGCGGGGCTGTGGGCCCCGCCTGAGTTCGGTCTTTCCCCTCAAGAATGCCCTGTACGTCTTCGGGGGCTCGTTGGCCTAGTCCAACCTCGAGTAGCGTCCCCACAATGTTTCGCACCATGTGATGAAGGAACCCGGTACCGACCACCCGGTAGACGATTTCGTCCCGACGTTGGATAACGGTGGAGCGTAACAGCGTTCGGACTGAGTTGCTCACGCGCGAAGAAGTTGCGGCGAAGGCGGAGAAGTCCTGAGTTCCCTCCAGCAGTCGAGCCGCCTTCCCCATGGCGCTTGCATCCAGCGGCTGTGGTTCGTGATGGACTCGTTGGTAAAGAAAAGGCGGCAGAATCGATCCGTTGTAAATTCGGTAGTCGTAGCGCTTATGAGTCGCATGCCAACGGGCGTGGAAGCGGCGATGTGCGGTTTCCAGTTCCATGATGCGGATGTCCCACGGCAAAACGGCATTCAGTGTGCGTTGGAGATCCGGAATTGAAGGACGGGGGCGAAACTGGAAATGCGCAACCTGTCCGAGAGCGTGAACTCCGGCGTCGGTCCGGCTCGCCCCGATCACGGAGACGTGATCTCCGGCGAGGCGGCTTAAGCAGTCCGACACGACGGCCTGTACCGTGAGGAGATCTTTCTGTGCTTGCCAGCCGTGATAGCGGGTTCCCACGTATTGAAGCTTGATCTTGTACTTGTCGCGCTGTCGTACTCCGAGCCTGTTGGTCTCCATAGCACGGAATTCTAGCGAGTCGAGTGGGAGCTCGTAACAAACAGACCCGGCCGTGCCGATACATGATATGGACGGGAAGGATCGGTGGAGTAGTGGTCGGCGATGTTTCGCGGGAAGTGCAGTAGACGGGAGAGGAAGCTTTGAAGAAGAATTCGGATCCGTTGGAAATTACGCCCTTTCTTCGAGCCCTGGCCGAGGAAACACCGTTGCCGGTGAGCTTCGCGGATGCCGAAGGGAACCTGAAGTTTGCAAACTCGGAATTCACACGGTTGATTGGGGTCCGTACCGATCAGATTACGGGTCGATCGCTTAACGACCTCTTAGACCGGTTGGAAACCGTGTCAGGCGGCGCGGTCGGCGGACTCTGCGATCATCAAGAGCGGCCGGTCGAGGATAGGATGTGGTTGGCGGCCGGCGATGATGGGACCTGGCGTGTTCGACGCACCGTCGTCAGGAACGAGTTCGGAGAGATCCTCGGGCAGATTTTGACGATTCTCAAAGACGGCGACCGAAGGCCGGAGATCACGCCCTCTAAGGGTAAGGTGAGCATAGGCGTTCGGGCCTTACGCCTGATTGCTCATGAACTGCGGTCGCCGCTGGCCTCCGTCCGTGCGGTGAGCCAGATGCTTCGGGATTCGTTGGCCTTGCCGGCGGAAGCGATCAGGATGATTGATCTGATCGAAGAGCAGAGTGCGAAAGTTTCCCGCTTCGTCAACGAGGTTCTTGACCTGTTGCAGATTTACCAGGGTACCTATCCTTGGCGGCGCTCGCAGCTGGATCTCGTGGCGTTGGTAAATCAAAGGTGCCGGCGATTGGCCTCCGCGGCGACGGGAAGGCCGGTTCGAGTGACGTGGACGCTCCCGAGTCACCCGCTGATATTGGAGGGGGACACCCGCGCTTTGGCCACTGCATTTGATCATGTCTTCTCCAACGCCCTGCGTTGTACAGAGGCGGGGTTTGTCGAGGTGGTTATGGAGCATAGTGAGACTCCCATGGGAGCAGAGGCGACGGTGAAAGTGAGAGACACGGGATCAGGCATTCCCCCCGCCCTGTTCGATAAGCTGGGTCGGCCGTTTTCCGTTTCACACGGTTTTCTGGAGGAAGACACCGTGGAGGGGGCGGGGATAGGTTTGGCACTCGCCTTCGGAATTTTGCGGGCACATCGCGGGCGGTGGTCGGTCGACAGCCACTCTCGAGGAACGACATTGCAGGTTGCTCTCCCGGTGCTGAAGCCGAGCGAAGGAGTCGGCGCAGAAAAGGATGCCTAGAGACGCTCCGTTTGTGCTGATTGTCGAGGATATGGTGGCATTGCGGGAGCCGCTGGGTTTTGCTTTGCGTCACGCCGGATTTCGGGTGGTCGAGGCGGGAGACGGCCTGGAGGCTCTAGAGGCCATCGATCGGGAGAAACCTGACATCGTTTTGCTCGATTTGGCCATGCCTCGGATGGACGGGCTGGCATGCTTGCGCAACATCCGGCAGGTCTTCAGTCGGGCACGTCTTCCCGTGGTGATCTTGTCGGCTCATTCCGAGCAGGATCTTGTGCTGGAAGCCGTCCGGCTTGGAGTGGATGGCTACCTGCTAAAGTCGACCTTCTCCCTGCAGGAGCTCATCAACGTAGTTACACGGATCACGGGCAGTCCCGCGAAGCCGACAAAGGATCCGGCGGTCGCCGAAGAGACGGCGGCAAAGCCGGGTGCGGGACAAACGGAATGCTCCGTTGAATCTCGAAGGGACGGGTCGAGGGAACCAAGCGTCGTCTCCCGAGGGCCGACGATCGTTCGATTCGCTTCATCCCGGAGGCGGCCGGACGAAGAGGGTGGGCTGCGGATTGCGAGGTCGGATCTGGTGGACCGATTGAAGGCGCTTTCGTCGCCGAAGGGGTTCCGACCCGCCATCACGAATCTGCTCAGGGTGATCGATCGGCCGGATGCAACTCTCGACCAGATTGTAGAGGCGGCGGCGGTTGATCAAGCTTTGGCCAGCCGCTTACTTTGGGTTGCCAATTCGGCGGCTTACGCGCGGGGTGGTCCTGTGACGTCGACCCGCACGGCGATTCTCAGGATCGGCACGCATCGAATCGGGGAGATCGCCTTGTCTTTGGGGATCATGGAGCGCTTCGGTAAAGGTCCCCAACGCTTGCTCCATTACGGACGTTTTTGGGAGCACAGCGTGGCCGTTGCAACCTTTGCCGCGGAAATCGTTCACCGAAGTCCCGCCGCCGCAAAGCACCTTCCGGCGGATGTTGCTTTCACGATCGGACTTCTTCACGACATCGGTCGTTTGATTCTGGCGGAGGAGTTCGAGCGAGAGTACGGAGAGATCCTTCAGTTGGCGACCGAGCGGCGAGTGCCTCTGTTTGAGTTGGAGAGCCGGCTGTTGCCCATGACACATGCGGCCGTGGCCGAATGGCTCCTGCTGGATCGGCGATTCAGCCGTGAAGCGGTGCGCCCGATTGCCCAGCACCATCTGCCATGGTCACAGGTGACGAGCCAGAGGACGGAGGAGCGGCTCCCGGTGGCGGTGACGATGCTGGCCGACGGCTTGGCCCATGTTCTCCTGTTGGGTGAGAGCGGCAATGAAACCCTGAGGGAAGTCCGGGAGGCGGCCGAGATTGTGGGATTGTCTGAGGAAGATATTCCAGAACTGGCTCGAACGGTTACGGAAAACTGGAGAGACGTACGGTCCGCCGTCGTACTTTCGGCCGGCCACTCATGGGAAGATCGGCTGACTAAATTACACACGCAACTTGGTGAGGTGGTCGCGCCCCGGATTTTGCCTCGAAAGGGGCGGTGGTCGGGTTTAGATCTGTTCCTGGAGCGTCTCTTCCCGCAAGATGGAACATTCTTCAACTGTTGGATTACACGTATCCCCGGCCCCGACAGTTTGAGCGTAGTCCTGCAGGAAGTTGAGAGATTGGAGGAGGAAGAGGGACTCTCTTCCCTCGGCTTGGTCGCCCTTGTAGAAGAGGACGGGCCCGTGCCGGATGTCTCCAAGCTGCGCCGGCGAGTCATAGCTGTTGTTCCGACACCGACGCAAATCTCGTCGTTCCTCCAGGCGGTACAACTCTGCGCAGGACCATAAAGCCATGAGATGAGTAATCGAACGTGCTGTGTCCAGCCGAAGTGTCTCCCGCTTAGACCGCCCGCGCTTGTGTGGTAAAGAATCCTTCCCTTTCCACCGCTTGACGAGCTACGGTATAAGAAGTTCCAGGCCGATGGGAAGCTGATCGGGATCCGGGATTCCGTTTGCGTTCATCAAATCCGCCAAGTTACAACCGAACCGGCGGGCGATATCGAGCAAGGTGTCGCCCGGGCGAACTCGATAGTGCGAGGCCGGCCTGCACTCTGATCCCGCCGATACGCCGCCGGGAAGCTGAATCCGGGCGCCGACGGCCAAGTGATCGGGGTTTTCGAGATTATTCAGCCGGGCCAAGGTGTGTGGGGTCGTACCGTAGCGGCGTGCGATCGCAGTGAGGCTTTCGCCCGGACGAACGATGTGCACGCAGTTCTCCCCCGCCGGTTCCGGCGGTCCCGCGAACGTCGCTGCTGTTGAAGTGCCGGGCGGAAGAACGAGTTCCTGCCCCACGTAAATCTGGTCGGGACTTCGCAAACGGTTGCTGGACTGCAGGTCCTTCACAGACAGCCCC
>JAPXNP010000193.1:0-4696 GCA_033811955.1 Acidobacteriota bacterium | reverse complement strand
CCGTCATGCAGTGGATCGGACCGATCATTGGAACACCGGTCATCGTACTCGTCGTCAGCGCCGTCCTCCTGCTGATGGTCTACCTCATGGGGGGCGAGACCTCATTTCGTAATCTGTTTTGTGTAACAGCTCACGCGTACATACCGTACACTATCGTGTACTCGGTCCTGGCGGTTCTTGTCTTTTACCTGGCCCAGGATCCTTCGAGCTTGGATCTGCAGAACCCGCTCTACACGAACCTCGGGCCACTGGTGAACCCCCGAACGTCCCCCGTCCTGTACCGGCTGGCGTCCTCCCTCGATTTGCTGAATTTCTGGGTGATCTACCTGCTGGGCCTTGGAACTGCGGCGGCGACTCCACGCTTCAGCATCGCCAAGGGAGTGACCGCTGTCGCGGTACCTTATGTGGTTTACGTTGCTTTCAGAATGGGATGGGCGGCTATTTTCGGCTGAGCTGCGTCTTCGCCGGACTTGAGCCCGTCCATCGCCCGGCCGAGAGCGAAGCGGGGTACCCGGCGTACGGGCACCCCGCTCAAAACCCCTATGATTTCCTTCGACCGGTGGTGCCGTCGTTCCGTCGGTGCGACCTGAGGAGCCTGGCGGCAAAACCAATCCGCCCGGCTGGACGGAGCGCCCGGGCCCGGCCTTCCGAAACCTGGCAGCATGCGCAACCAGGCATCATCGCGCTACGATTTCGACCGATCCGTATCCTCGTCCCCAGCCGACTCGTTGTCGTCTTTCTCGGTCGCCCCCTCTTCGCCAGGCACCGTTCCAGCGGCCTTGGGCTCCGCGACCGCCTCAGCTTTCCCCGCGCTCCTCTTACCTGCGGAAGGAGCACTTATCGGAGTATCCACCAACTCCAGGAGGGCCAGCTCGCCCGCATCCCCCGGCCGGACTCTGCCAAGACGTACGATGCGGGTATACCCTCCAGGCCGTTCCGCGTACCGCGGACCCAGTGTTTCAAACAGCTTGTGGACAACCGATTTATCTCGAAGGAAGGCCAGAGCGCGTCGGCGCGCATGCAGGTCTCCCCGCTTTCCCAGGGTGATGATCCTCTCCACCGCCGGCCGGAGTTCCTTGGCTTTGGGCACCGTGGTGACAATCTTGTCGTGCTCCAACAGCTGAGTCACCATCGTCCGCAGCAACGCCTTCCGGTGGCTTGTAGTTCGTCCCAGCTTTCGACCTGACCATCGGTGTCGCATCTTCTTGCTTACTCCTCAATCCGGCGGCCACGGCGTCAGCCCTCGGCCGCGGAAGGTTGCTTAGCTTACAGCATGATCCTCTTCGTCGATCTTCATCCCGAATGACAAACCCATGCCCGCCAGGATCTCCTTGATCTCCGCCAGACTCTTGCGACCGAAGTTCTTTGTCTTCAACATCTCGGACTCGGTTCTGCTCACCAACTCACCGATCGTCTGGATGTTGGCGTTTTTCAAGCAATTGTAGGCACGTACGGAAAGCTCCAGCTCCTCGATCGGCTTGTTGAGAGATTCTCTGACCGACGCGGGCAGCTCGCCGCCGGAGCCGGCCTTATCCTCCGACTTCACCTCGACGTTGATAAAAAGAAACAGGTGATCTTTGAGGATCTGGGCGGCCTTCGCGACAGCCTCCTGAGGCTTGACGCCTCCGTTCGTCCACACCTGAAGATTGAGCCGGTCATAATCCGTCGCCCTTCCAAGACGCGCCGCCTCTACCCAGAAGTTCACCTTCTTGACGGGGGAGTGGACGGAATCCACGGGTATATACCCGACTCCCAAGTCTTCATCCGCATTTTCGTCGGCCGGCACGTAACCACGTCCCGTTTTGACTCGCATTTCAATGCCCAATCTGGCGGTCTCGTTCAACGTGGCGATGTGAATATTGGGATCGAGGATTTCCACGTCCGGATCGGGCTTGATGTCGCCCGACTTCACCGGCCCCGGCATACCCACCCGTTCCAGGTATAGTGTCTTAGGCCGATCTACGTGCACCTTCAGCGGAATCTGCTTAAGGTTTATGATGATGTCCGTGACATCTTCTTTCACCCCTGGAATCGAAGTGAATTCATGGAGAACACCTTCGATCTTGACGGCCGTTATGGCCGCCCCTTCAATGCTGGACAACAAAATACGCCGGAGGGCGTTCCCCAAAGTCGTGCCGAAACCGCGCTCAAACGGCTGCGCGTAGAAGTAACCAAAGGTATCGGTCAGTGTCTCCATCTCGCATGCCAGACGCTTCGGCTTCTGAAACCCGTTCATGGGATGCGTCTCCCTTCTGCTCACTGAATAACATTCACGGTCGGGATCCCCGTAAGTGTCCGGCCCCCGACCGTCAGACGATGCAAAGCTTTACTTAGAATACAGTTCGACGATTTGAGACTCCTCGACCGGTATCTTAACCATATCGCGAGCAGGCAAATCCAGCACCCGTCCGGTGAAATTCTCCCGGTCCAAAGAAAGCCATTCGGGAACACCCCTGCCGGCGACATCCTCCAGGGCCGCGATGATGAGCGGGTTCTGCCGACTCTTCGGCTTTACGGCCACCTCGTCGCCGGCCCGTACAAAGAACGACGGCACGTTCACCCGCTTCCCATTCACCAGAATGTGGCCGTGCAGGACAAACTGGCGAGCTTGCCGGCGAGAGGCTGCAAAGCCCAGTCGGTATACTACGTTGTCGAGCCGTCGCTCAAGAAGCTGCAACAGTTCGTCGCCGGTGACTCCCTTTCGCCGTGAGGCAATCCCGAAATACCGGCGAAACTGGCGCTCCTGGATCCCATAGATCCGCTTCGCCTTTTGTTTTTCGCGCAGCTGCAACCCGTACCCGAGGAGTTGACGACGGCGGAAAAAGAGCCGGCCATGCTCACCCGGGGCAAAATTGCGCTTCTCCACAGCACATTTATCCGTAAAGCACCGCTGCCCCTTGAGGAACAGTTTGACGCCCTCGCGGCGACACAACCTACAAGCAGCACCTGTATATCTTGCCAACTTCCTAACCTCCTCCGACGGCCTCGGGGGCCGAGCGGAAAACCTACGCCACCGCAAAAAGTCACACGCCCGTCAGACACGACGACGCTTGGGCGGCCGGCAACCGTTGTGTGGGATCGGGGTGACGTCGGTGATGGATTGAACTTCCAAACCGGCCGCCTGCAACGACCGAATCGCCGCTTCCCGTCCCGAGCCCGGTCCCTTAATGCGCACATCCACGTGACGCATCCCATAGAGGTCCCGCGCCTGTGAGGCGGCCTTATGGGCGGCCTGAGACGCCGCAAAGGGCGTGCTTTTGCGGCTGCCGCGAAATCCTTGGGCCCCGGCGCTCGATTGGGTCAGCACGTTCCCTTCCAAATCCGTAATCGTAATCAGGGTGTTGTTGAACGTGGCCTGGATGTGCGCAATACCGTGAGCCACGGTCCGGCGATCTCGCTTCCGGGTTGTACTCTTCTTGCCAGCTTTCGGCATAAGGTTAACCTCGACTTACTTTCTGAAAACTACAGACTTACCGACTCAGACTACCTCACTGCTTCTTGCGCCCGATACGACCCCTGCGGGGTCCCTTGCGAGTGCGGGCATTCGTGTGCGTCCGCTGACCCCGCACCGGAAGCCCGCGCCGATGACGCAACCCACGATAGCAACCAATGTCCATCAGGCGCTTAATGTTGAGCTGCACCTCTTTACGAAGATCACCCTCCACCCGACCTTCGTCCTGAATAATCTGACGGATGCGACCGGCTTCTTCTTCCGTAAGGTCCTTTACTTTCTTGTTGATATCGACGCCGGCCTGTTCGCATATCTTGGTCGCGCGCGACTTACCGATGCCGTATATATAGGTAAGCGAAATCTGAACTCTCTTGTTGTCAGGGATATTCACACCCGCAATCCGCATTCCATCCCTCCCGACGGCTCCTATCCTTGCCGCTGTTTATGCTTCGGATTCTCACAAATCACGCGAACCACTCCCTTCCGCCTAATCACCTTACACTTAATACACATTCGTTTAACCGAAGCCCGAACCTTCATGGCAAGCACTCCTTGGCCGCTTCTCATTTGAAGCGGTATACAATACGTCCGCGCGTCAGATCATAGGGTGAAAGCTCCACCTTTACCTTGTCCCCCGGCAAAATACGAATGAAGTACTTGCGCATCTTGCCGGAAACATGGGCCAAAATCTGATGCTTATTCTCCAGCTCCACCCGGAACATGGCGTTGGGCAAGGTTTCCACAACCGTTCCCATAACCTCGATCGGTTCTTCTTTCTTGCTCACGCCATCAGCCTCTCTTCTCCGTCCAACAAAGTCAGAATCCACGGGCCTGCTTCAGTGATCGCCACTGTATGCTCGAAGTGAGCACTCCAACCCCCGTCCTGTGTCACCGCCGTCCATCGGTCAGCCAACAACCGGGCCTCCGGCCCGCCCTCGTTCACCATCGGTTCGATCGCCAGCACCATTCCCGCTTTCAACCGAGGACCCCTTCCCGGCTCTCCGAAGTTCGGGACCTGAGGTTCCTCGTGCAAGTCTCTCCCAATGCCATGTCCTACGAAATCTCTCACTACGGAGTATCCGTGGCTTTCAACGTGGCGCTGCACCGCAGCCGAAATATCCGACAAGCGATTATCCACTTGTGCCTGTCCGATACCAGCCCATAGCGCTTCGTTCGTCACGTCCAGCAGTCGCTTCTTCTCCGGACCGATGTCTCCCACCGGGAAGGTGCGCGCCGCATCACCGT
>JAPXNP010000192.1:0-4753 GCA_033811955.1 Acidobacteriota bacterium | reverse complement strand
GCCGTATCCGATCTGCTCGACCCGCCGAACCAAATCTTCCCGACTCACCAACCCGGGACGAAACCGCACGACCGCTCTTGACGTGGCCAGGTTCACTTGCACGTCCCGCACTCCGTCCAAGCGCCTCAGCCCTTTCTCGATTGCCTGGACACAATTCGCACAAGTCATCCCGGTGATGACCAGCGTTTCGGTTCTCTCTTCCTCGAGGGAAACGGTAGCCACGGATTTACTATACCGTGCACCGCAGGACCAGGTGGGAAGTCAGGATGGTTCGAAGGAAGCGGCATGGCGGAGTTCGCGGCATCAAGGAGGAGCTGCCTCCCTTTCCGCCGAAGCTCCCGCGGTCTCCGCCAAGATTCAACTGATCTGACCGTGGCCGTCCGCTAGGCTTGCTGTTGGCCGAGGACCCCAGGCAAGGGGATCTCCGGCTTTATGTCCACCGGTCCAAGTTTGTATTCCGTAGGACCAAGCCGCATGTCGGACTGCATCATCTCGTCCCAACTCTTTTCCTGCCCGGTGTATGCGGACTCACGCCCCATGATCCCGGTCAACGTAGAAACCGCAGTGTTCCGCGCTTCATTAAGAGGCTGGTTCTGGCGAATGGCCGTGATGAGATCGATATGCTCCTGGACATAAGGAGAATTCGCCCCCATGTCGTAAGCTTCCTGAGCCGCGCCCTGGTCCTCCGGCTCGAACTTCCAGACAACTTCTCCGTCGGGTCCGAAAATCGTATCGGCGCAATTGGTGGAACCCTTCGTCCCGACAATGAACTCCGAAACATTGTTGGCGCATCCATCGATCTGCCGGCACATGCTGAGTACGTGAACGCCGTTGTCCATCGTGAAATCGACGCAGAAGAAATCGTACTGATCTCCGGTCACACGGCGATGCCGACCGCCCATTCCCACAGCTTTCACCGGATGAGAGTTCGTGAACCAGTTGATCACGTCGATGTTGTGGACGTGCTGCTCCACGATGTGGTCGCCCGACAACCAGCACCAGTTGACCCAGTCACGGAGCATCCATTCCATGTCGGACCAGCCTTTCTCGCGAAGCCTGTACCACAACTGGCCCTGATTCCAGTAACAGCGGGCTGCGACAATTTCACCGATCGCCCCGTCCATGACCCGGTTGTACGTCTCGATGTAGGAACGCTGATGCCGCCGCTGTGTCCCTGTGGCCACCTTCAGACCATACTGATCGGCTAGATCCGCGGCGTCCATGATGGCTCGAGCTCCCACCGGATCTACCGCTACCGGCTTCTCCATGAACACATGCTTCCGGGCTTCCACCGCAGCTCGGAAGTGCTCAGGCCGAAAGTGGGGCGGCGTAGCCAAAATAACGTAATTGACGTCCGGTATCTCAAGAGCCCTCTTGTACCCGTCAAAGCCGATAAAACAGTTCCCCTCGGGAACCTCAACCCCCCGCTGTTGCTGGATCCGCTGCCGGCACTCCTGCACACGATCTTCGAATACGTCGGCCAACGCCACCAACTCCAGGCTCGGACCGGAATCGAGGAAGTTCACGGCGGCTCCGGTGCCCCGCCCACCGCAACCGATCAAGACGGCGCGCATCGGCTCGCCGTCCGGAGCCGTCTTCGGACCCAACGTCATCTTCGGCCCCAGGCTGATCGGCTTTTCCTCCTGCGTAGCGCAGGCCGCCAGGAAGGCCCCCGCTACCGTGGCCGTACCGATGAAACGACGGCGGTCCAGACCACCTTGCCCACGTTCTTCACGGTCTTTCATCACTCCTCTTCTCCTTTCCCCCGAAAAATAGCCCTTAAAGGAATCTCCCGATTTACGCCACGGTTTACCTTACTCCGGTTCGAGTTCCCTTACAATCCGAAAGCCCACATCACGCACGTCCGAGTACCACCAGATACTCTTCGGTGTCTGGGGATCCGTCCTCAACCACGCGTCATGCTGGGTGTGGTCTCGGGCTCCCGCCCGCAACCACACGGCTTCCGTGGCATAGGAGCCACCGCGCACCACATGCTCCTTGCCCTCCTCCGGACCCCTCGGGTCCTTTATCGGTCGGTCCCCCGGGTAACCGACAAGGATATTGGGGTCGTAATAGTCGAGGCAAAACTCGCGCACGTTTCCGTACATGTTATAGATTCCCCAAGGGTTCGGTTTCTTGGCCCGGGCCGGCGCGGTACGCATGCGACTGTTCGCGACATACACCGCATACTCGTCGAGAAGGGCCTCATCCCAAGGGATACCACCGAACAGCCGAGAAATCCAGCGCTCATACCAAGAACCGCCGTCGCCTTCGAGGAAGGGGAACGGTTCCGGCTGCCCACAGCGCGCGGCGTACTCCCATTCGGCTTCTGTCGGCAACCGGTACCTCCGACCGGTGACGTAGCTGAGCCATTCGCAGAAGCGCTCCGCCGCATAGTGGGTCATCGTGATAGCGGGACGTGAACCTCGCCCCCATCCCTGATCGGGTGAGCCATACGGAGGGGTGGGACCGGTCATCACGTCGGCCGACTTGGCACCGGCCTGATTCTTGCCGCGGGTGACCGTCTGCATGTAATAGGCGTCCCACAGCGTCCAGGAAACCTCGTATTTCCCAATCCAGAATGAACTTACCTCTACTTGGCGCTGCGGACTCTCGTCAGGTTTATGGCCGAACTCGTTTTCGGGGGTACCCATCGTGAAAACCCCGCCGGGAACCGCCACCATCTCGAACTTGACATTCAAACCCGGAATAACGTCCGTATAGTTGACGAAAGCTCCCGGTTCGATTTCCGTGATCAAAGCCTCCGTCGGCTCCTCGTCGGGAGCGGCCGCCGCGGCTACCGTTAGAACCTGGGTCTCAGCTCCCGGCTCGTAATGGCCCGTGTAAAGATGACAGCTAATACATCGAACTTCGGCCGGATACTTGCGATAGTGCAAATGGGCGTCAATTCCCTTCTGGGTCAGGCCCACTGGAAACAGTTCTTGGTGGCACCGCAAGCAAGACTCCTCAAACGTATGCTGTACGGCCATTTCCGGAGTCGACAAGAGTTCCCAGTCGATCGATTCGACGTCTTTGAAATAGAAGCTGTAGAAGTCGCGAGCCCCCGCCTTCGCCTTCTCCCAAAAATACGCGAAACCTCCGGGGGGCAAATGGCACTCCACACAATTGGTGACGACACCACTCTCGTTGCGATAATGCGCCCCCTGCTTCCATGACGTCATGGCTTGAGGATGAACATGGCAGCTATCGCAGTACTCGTTGGTTGCGGTTACCTGGTTAACCCAAGCGCCGGCCAAAAGACCGATCACGGTGATAGCTACACCCGCGATCATTCCCCAGAGGACCCGGCTTCGCAAAAGCCTTCTCCATCGCCCTTCTCTGCTTTTGATCCACTGCATTCCGTACTTCCTGTCCTCATCCACTCCCGTTAGAGCTCCAACTCGCGCAAAACCGCGGCGGCCGCCACCGACCCGGCACGAATTGTCCTTAAAGCGCCGCCCACAGGACCGAATCCGCGACAGTCTCACCTATCACTTACGGCGCGTCAAGTCGGCAAAACCCACGGACTGCCATTGTTGAATCCGCCCCTCCTCTTCCCGTACGACGCGGGCTTCCACTCCCTTCCAAGACGACACGATTTCACCTAGGCGAGCTTCCTCCACTAGGCTCAGTGCGGTCGCAAGTCCGTCAGCGAGAGCTCCGTCCGGAGCGACGACACAAGCCGTGACCCGGTACGGCAAAGCGTCTCCGGAGCGAGGATCCACCAGATGCGAATAGCGCCGCCCTTGGATCTCCACGGCTTGCCGGCCATCCCCTGAAGTGGCGACGGCACAGTCACGCAAGTACAGAATCTTCGGACCGGCCAGTCCATCCTCCAATTCCACCCGCCAGGCTTCGCGTCCGGGAGGCGGCGATCCCAATCTGAGATCACCTCCGGCATCCACCAGGCTGCGAGGCTGGCCCAGGTCATGAAGAATCCGCCACATTTCCTCGGCGGCAAAGCCTTTCCCGAGTCCCCCGAGATCGACGGTTACATCGGGCCTTCCGAAACGAAGCG
The DNA here is from genome assembly GCA_033811955.1 of Acidobacteriota bacterium. Taxonomy (GTDB): domain Bacteria; phylum Acidobacteriota; class UBA6911; order RPQK01; family JAPXNP01; genus JAPXNP01. The sequence continues at coordinate 735 of JAPXNP010000192.1, read as the reverse complement.
CCCGGGTCCGGGAATTGAGCCACACGTTTCGGTACCCCACCCGCCCTCGGGCCTCGGCAAGCTCGTCACGGCCGGGAAGTCGACCCTCGGAAATGGTTCGTTTCCATACTTCCGCCAACGGCTTCACCGTCGGATCGAACGCCCCGTCGGTGGTGTAAGCCAAGACCAAGGCAAGGCGAAGAACCCGAAACAGCTCCCGACTCAGCACCACGGGACGCTCCGAGGCGGCCTCTTCCGCCCGACGCAGCTCACTCTCTTCTCGATAACCACTTAAGATCTGTTCCAGCTCTTCGGCGCGCTGAAAAGCGAGCCAGGCCGCCCGCCGGGCCTCCGCCGGTTCACTCGCATAAAGAATTATGCGAAATTCCGTACCCATGCGGCGCTCGTGAAATTCGAATCGTTCCTCCACGGCGCCCTTCACGTACCGCACCGGAAGCAATCCAGTCAAACAAAGGACCAGAAGCAACCCCAGCGAATTTGGGCGGGAATGACGTGTTGAGGTCCCGAGGGATACGAAACCCCACCGATCGGAACGTGACTCCGCTGCGAACGGGACCGGCACGGCGTCGGGCATCGGGCGATCATCCTAACACAGAGCATCCGAAACTCAGGACCCGCCTCGCCCCCCACGCTCGCCGCGGAAGCACAAAGATCGAGCAAGTCTCTTTAACCACGGGAACCCGGGCATGGTGCGTCCGCCGGAGGAAAGCGAACCTCAAAATAACGAATCGACTT
>JAPXNP010000191.1:0-4776 GCA_033811955.1 Acidobacteriota bacterium | reverse complement strand
GTTCTGGCCTTCGACCACGTTCAACACCGGATCGTCGTCATGTCTCACGAGAGTCGCGAGGCTGTCGAGGACATGGAGGCCCGCCTGCAGCAGCCAAGTCCGCAGGAGCGACTCGCCCGCGAGTCGGTGGAAGTCTGGCGGCGCATTCAGGCGGCCCTCAATCAGGAGGACGGCCGGTCCGGCGATCTCGAGGGCAACGGCGCGGTGCGCCGGCATATCCGGCGCGAAGACTACTGCGCGGCGGTTGACCGGGCTAAGGAGTACATCCGGGCCGGTGACGTCTTCCAGGTGGTCTTGGCCCAAGCGTTCGAAATGGACTTCTCCGGCGATCCGTTCAGCGTGTATCGGGCGCTACGCTACGTGAATCCGTCACCCTACATGTTTTTTCTCAAACATGACGACCTGTGCGTCACCGGCGCTTCACCGGAAATGCTGATCCGAGTGGAAGGTCGCCGCCTGGAGTACCGGCCCATCGCCGGGACCCGGCGCCGTGGACACGATCCCGCGTCCGACCTGCAGATGGAGCGGGAACTCGTCGCCGACCCTAAGGAGCGGGCGGAACACCTGATGCTGGTTGACTTGGGCCGCAACGATCTGGGACGGGTCTGCGAGTTCGGCCGAGTGGAGGTGGAGGACCTCATGTTCGTGGAACGCTACTCCCACGTCATGCACCTTGTCAGCTCGCTACGGGGCACACTGCGGACCGACCTGGACCGCTTCGACGCTCTGGCGTCTTGTTTTCCCGCGGGAACAGTCACGGGAGCCCCGAAGATCCGCGCCATGGAGATCATCGACGAACTGGAACCGGTTCCTCGGGGCGTCTACTCCGGGGCCGTCGGTTACGCCGACTACGCCGACAACCTGGACACCTGTATCGCCATTCGGACGCTCGTGTTCCGCGACGGAGTCGCCCGCTTCGAGGCGGGGGCGGGCGTCGTAGCCGAGTCCGTGCCGGAGCGCGAAGACCTGGAATGCCGCAACAAAGCCCGTGCGCTGGTGCGCGCGGTACAACTGGGAGGAATGCTGTGAGGCGTGCCGCGTATCCCGTGCCCCGTTTCGCGTGCCGCGTATCCAGTGGCGGAAGGCGTACGACACGCAGGGATGCCTGTGATACGGGCTTGTTGCCACTGCCACCCCGTTGCATAACGCCGGCCTCGAGGCCGGCAGGTCAACATGTAAGGGACAGCCGGCCATGAATTCGATCCGACCTCAATCCAAGAGCCGCAAGCGGGTGTTGGTCATCGACAACTACGACAGCTTTACCTACAACCTCTATCAATATTTGGGCGAGCTGGGAGCGGAGTTACTGGTCTACCGGAATGACGCCCTGGAAGTGTCGGAAGTACCCAAGCTGGATCCGGACCGCATCGTCATCTCCCCCGGGCCCGGCATACCGTGCAACGCAGGCGTCACCATTCCGCTGATCCGGCGGTACGCCGGCGTGTACCCTATCCTGGGAGTCTGCCTCGGACACCAAGCCGTCGCCGAAGCCTTCGGGGGACACGTCGTGCGCGCCGCGGTCGTCATGCACGGAAAGACGTCGTGGATCCACCACCGCGGTGACGGTATCCTCCGGAATCTGCCCAACCCCTTTGAGGCCACCCGATACCATTCCCTGATCGTCGAAAGAGACTCTCTTCCGGACTGCCTGGAGGAGACCGCTTGGACCGAAGACGGCGTCATCATGGGACTCGCGCACCGTTCTCTGCCCGTCTTCGGCGTCCAGTTTCACCCCGAGTCCGTTTTGACCCGCGAAGGGAAAACCTTACTGGAGAACTTCCTATGCTTGGCGAATTCATCGAACAGCTGAGAAACCGTCAGGACCTGGATGAAGCCGCGGCCGAGCAGGCCTTGGAACGCGTGCTGCAACCCGAGACGCCCGACGAGGAAATCCGTGCGTTTTTGATTGCTTTGGCCGACAAAGGCGAGACCCCGGAGGAGATCGCCGGGTTTGCTCGCGGCATGCGCCGGATGGCGGTACGGGTGCGGTCGCGCCACGAATATTTCGTCGACACCGCCGGCACCGGCGGAGGTCGTCCCACCTTCAACATCTCTACGACGGCCGCTTTCGTAATCGCCGGAGCCGGGGTGCCCGTGGCCAAGCACGGCAACCGGGCCGCCACGTCACGGTGCGGCAGCGCCGACGTACTGGAGGCCTTGGGCATTCCGACCCGCCGCCCGGCGGAGGTCTCACAACAAGCCCTCGACGAAATCGGGATCTGCTTCTTGTTCGCTCCCACCCATCATCCCAGCATGCAGCGGGTGGCCCAAATCCGCCGAGAGCTGGGGAGGAGGACGATCTTCAATCTGCTTGGTCCCTTGACCAACCCGGCCGGGGCTCCTTGCCAGCTCATCGGCGTCTTCGCACCCGAACTGACCGAGAAACTCGGGAAGGTCCTCCAACGCTTGGGAACCCGCCGCTCTTGGGTGGTGCATTCCCGCGACGGCTTCGACGAGTTGAGCACGGCGGCGGGAAACCGCGTGGCGGAAGTCGGAAACGGAGACTTTCAGTTGTTCGAGTTCCAGCGCATGCCCGTCTCGGACGTTCCTCCGGTCGGAGGAACTCCGGAGGAGAACGCCGCCTTACTCGCCGGGATCCTAAGGGGAGAAATCCAAGGCGGCGCCCTCGGTGTGGTACTCCTGAACGCGGCAGCCGCCGTCCACTTGGCCACCGGCATGACTTTCTCAGAGGCCTACCGGGAAGCCGAGGCTTCGGTAAACGACGGGAAAGCGGAACGCAAGCTCAACCAGCTGAGAGAGTTTTACCTGGATACGGAGGGAATCTCGTGAAAATCCGTCGGCCGGAAGACTTCCTCGTCAAGATCTGCGGCCTGACGTGTGAGGACGATGTGGACGCCGCCGTGGCGGCGGGAGCCAACGCCGTAGGTTTCAACTTTCATCCCTTCAGTCCCCGCTACGTGGATCCGACCCGAGCCGGTGCACTAATCGATCATCTGCGGGCTCAAACCGGACGTTCGGTAGCGATCTTCGGGGTGGTGGTTCTGAGCACGAAAACACCGTGGCAACCTGAGCCTCTTCAGGCTCTTTTGGCCGAACTGGACGGCTTACAGGTGCACGGGGCCGGGCGGCCCGCCGATCTGCCCGACTTCGCCGGCCGCATGCTGGTGGCAGTTGGGGCCGAACAAGCCGACACGTTTCCCGGACACGAGATCCTGGTCGACGATTCCTGGGGACGAGGTGTACCCGTACGATGGGAGGAGGTGCGAGAACTCCGCCGTCCGTTTATCCTGGCGGGTGGACTGACGCCCGAGAACGTCCGCTCGGCGGTCCGGCGGCTCCGACCCGCCGGCGTGGACGTCTGTTCCGGCGTCGAGGCGTACCCGGGGCGCAAGGATCCGCAGAAAATGCAAAGGTTTGTCGAAGAGGTTCGATTGGCGTTACGTACAGATTACGGGACCGCTGAAGAGCGGGTTAACGCGAATCACGACAATCCCATGATTCCCATGGGCCAAGGCGACGGAGATGAGTTTTCTCGAAGAAATCGTTCTGCATAAGCGCGAAGAGGTGGCTCTTCGCAAGGCGGAGAAACCGGAGGACGAATTGCGCCGCACGTTGCCGGAGCGGCAACTGCCTCTCCTGGGGGAAACCCTCGGTCGCGACGAGCTGAACATCATCGCGGAGATCAAGTACCGCAGTCCCAGCCACGGCCCGTTCCGCTGTCGGAAAGCGCCCGTGGAAGTCGCCGCCGATTACGTCCGCGCCGGAGCGGCCGCCTTGTCCGTCCTGACCGACGAGCGGTACTTCGACGGCCGTCTGGAATACCTCGCCCAACTGTACGAAGCCCAGTGGGCGGCGCACGCCGCCGCCGAGAGCGGTAACGAGGAGGCGTTTCGGCGCTGGAGCACGGGCGACGAGCTCCTGCCCCTGGTGCCATTGTTGCGAAAGGACTTCATCATCGACCGGTATCAAGTGATGGAAGCGGCTGCCGCCGGAGCCTCGGCTTACTTGCTGATCGTCGCCTGCCTTGCGCCCGGAGAACTGCAAAGTCTGCTCCACCTGGGCGAGGACCTGGGCCTGGAAGCTTTGGTGGAGATTCACGATCCGTTTGAACTGGAGACGGCCGTGGAGGCGGGGGCCCGACTCATCGGAGTCAACAATCGGAACCTTAGGACATTCGAGGTGGACTTAAGCACGTCTTTTGACATCGCACGCCGCTTGGAGGGGGAACCCGGCTACCGGTTGGTAGCCGAGAGCGGCCTCTCCGAGCGGACACAACTGGAAGAATTGCGTGACGCCGGCTTCGCCGGATTCTTGATCGGCTCGGCCTTCATGGAGCACGATGAGCCCGGCGAAGCTTTGGCGGACTTGAGGCGGGGAGAGCGAAGGATTTGAACCCGATCGGCGGAATTCGCGTGATTCCCGTGATTCGCGTGTTTGGCGTGATTCGCGCCGGAAACCACTCCGCATGATCGGCGTTCTCGGTAGGAGTAGGCGGTTATGAGCAAACCGGCAGTGCACACCAAGCTGCCCGACATGTCGGGGCACTTCGGACCTTTCGGAGGACGGTTTGTCCCGGAAACATTGATGGGACCGGTGACGGAGCTGGAGCAGGCTTTTCTGCAGGCCCGCCGGGATCCGCAGTTTCAGCAAGAGCTGGACGACCTGTTGCGTTTGTACGTGGGACGTCCGACACCGCTGACACCGGCCCGCCGGCTGTCGCAGGAGGTAGGCGCCACGGTCTACCTGAAACGCGAAGATCTGTGCCACACCGGCGCCCACAAGATCAACAACGCTTTGGGACAAGCCTTACTGGCC
>JAPXNP010000190.1:0-4778 GCA_033811955.1 Acidobacteriota bacterium | reverse complement strand
GGTCTAAATAGGGCAGCTGCCGCCCAGCCGTGTCGACTTTCCAATAGTAAGGATTCCGTCGGGCCGACAGGCGGCTCGGATCTTGCTCATCTCCCCGCTCCAACACCCAGGCAGCCAGGGTGGGCACATCCGGTACGACAAAAGCATTCAAGCCGCGCAGCAGCGATTCTTCGCGAAACGGTACGGCTCGTTCCCGGCGGGAGTCACGTCGGTCCGCCGTTACCCGGGGATTCTGTCGAAGCCATTCTAGCAGGGGAGCGTACACGTGGCGTGGGTACGAGGTGAAATAGAAACTCATCGGACCGGCCAGCTGTTCGAGGAATAACGAGTAGGGCTGCGCCAGTCGAATACGTACCCTGTGGGGACCTTCCGCCGTAACCGCCGGTGTCAGCCTTTCCCACAGAACCCAGGGACGGGCCGGGAGATCACTGCGAATCAACACGTTCTCCGCCGCAAAAACGATGTCTGCACTGGTGAAGGGAACACCGTCGGACCAACGGACTCCCTCCCGCAGATGGAAGATCCACTCGCGATTCGGGTCCACCTCCTCATATGAAGCCGCCAGGTTCGGAATGACCCGGTTCCACTGCGGATCCCAGCGCACGAGGTTCTCGTAACCGATCACACGGTATACGAGGGCGTTGTCTTCCCAGAGATTGCGTATAGCTACTCTCAGCGAACCTCCGTAGCGACCGATCTGTTCCTCGGGCTGAAGGATCATGGGCACCCGAGGTAACCGTTCCTTTACCGGCAACAACTCGCCCTTTTCCACTGCCCGGGCCAATTCGGGAGCTTCCTCGTACGGAATTTCAGGCGTCTGTGACAGGTTGGTCAAATCGGGCGAAGGGGAAGGAGCCTCAGTCGGGCGAGGTTCCGTGCAGGCACAGAACACCGACAGCCCACTAAGACAAAAAAGGTGAATCAATCTTCGCCGGCCTGGTCTCCACCAGCAGTTTGCGTATGTCGCCGCCTGTGCCAGCATCCTGTCCTGCAACAACCCTCGCCGGCCGACCATGGATGTCGATTGCGTAGTCTACGCCCCCGGCGGTCTCGCTTCGGGTCTTCTGTAACGTTGCTATAAGTCTATGTTGGGTTGTCGAGAAAGGCAACACTTCTCTGACGTCCCAGCTCGCTGCTCACGTCGTCGCGAACCACGCAACTGGGTGGACCTCCCACGCGCCGGAGCTATAACCTCTGAAGACCGAAGCGGAAATCCGGCGTTGAGTCTCCAACGCAAAACTAGCGAACCAAAACGGGCAACGTCTGCCCCGTTCCGTCCCGGAAGCTCAAAACGCCCGACGTTTCTTCGGGCGCGTCGGCATAGAAGAGCATGCGGTAGCCCGCTCCGTTCAAGACGACCGGGATCACGCGTAGGTCGGTCGGCCCTTCTCTTTGAGCGTCGTCGAGCAGGGCCGTCAGCAGGAAATCGCCTCGCTGGTTGAAGTTGCCCAGCAGGGCCAGGAGACCGAACGGAGCCGACGCCCGTACAACGCAAGGCAGATTCAGGTACGAAGGCAGATCGTCGAAGACCTCCCTCAAGAAAAACGCCTGTCTTTCGCCGGGATCCACTTCCACCGTTACGGTCCGCTCCACCTGATCGCCGGGGAACTCTAGGCTGATCTCGATTTCGAGAGGATCGACTGGAGAGGGATTTAACAAGGCTACGGCGGTCCACTGCAGATCGCGTTCCAGGGCGGGAAGGCGGACTTCGGTGGTCGTGGTCGAGGCGGGAATCCCCACTTCGGAAATCAAGTTGTCTCCCTGCCACTGAGAGATCACCACACTTAGCACAGGCCAGGTTTCTCCGGAAATCCGATCCAGGCGTAGGTAACCGTAAAACTCCTCTTCGCCTCGCGGCAAGCTCACGAAAGCCGTATGGCCGGGCGCGATAGACAGCTCCTCCGGGATGTCGCCGGGAGGGTGAATCTGCTCTCCGTCGACGGTGAAGAACACGGGCCGCAGGTCGAGTGTTCCCCCGGTGGGGTTGAGCAGAAAAAGCTCCGTCGAGTAGGTGGGGCCCGCAGTAACCTGCGGCAAGAACATGGTTGCCTCTTCGGCCGGCTGACTCCCGGCCGTCACCGGAGTCAAGAAGTATTCTCCTTGGAGATTGATCCCGGCTCGCAGGATCTGAACGGCAACGGGCTGATCGGCCTGAATCAAAAGGCTGCCCACAAGTTCCTCCCGAGGTTCCTTAAGCCACTCGTCCAGAAAGAACTGCTTTCTTTCCCCGACACCCAAGGGGGTATCCAAAGTGGATTGCTGAAGAAGTGAGCCGTCGGCGGAGAAAACCGACATCGTGAGACGCGCCGGCACCGCACCCGGATTGACCAAGGCCAGGGCACAGCGCAAGCCGGGACCTTGCCGAAACGGAAACCGCCATTCACCGGACGGCTTTACGGCGGGAATCCGCACGAGCGAAGTGAGCATTCCTTTGGAGAAGTACTCCAAGAGGGGTGTCCACGCGGCCTCGTCACCGGAATCCGGTTGGACCGCGGCCCAGCCCACTTGCAGTTCCTCTCCCTCACCTTGGGAATAGCGCTGTCCGAGATCGCCCGCCGATGCGCTGTAAGGGACCTCGGCGGCCGGTTCGTTGATCATCAGCTCAAACCACGGAGTCTCTTGTTCGCCGGTGTCGAGAACAACTTGCCAACCCTCGCTGTTGCGTTCTAAAGCAACTTCCGACTTCCGCTCGCCCGTGGGATCCAGGGCGTACAGGCGCAGAGTCTCGGCTCCGGGCAGGCGGAAAGTGAGCCGAGCGCGCACCGGCCGCACAATAGGAGGGTCTTCGCCCCACTGCTTGTCGACCGAGGTCCCCGTACTGTTCCACCTCATACCGCTGTTTTCGTGCTCGCTCCAAATCGAAAGAAGGAGAGGTGAGCTCTCCCGCAGAGGATGGGGACCGGCCGACTGAAGCAGAACGGCGCAATGGTCGGGACTCCCCTCTTGGAGCGAGACCTGCCAAGAACCGAAATCAAGGTCCCGCTTGCGCAGAAAACCCACCGCTCCCTCGATGCCGGGAGCCCGAATTTCGAGAAACGTGCCGTCCGGATCAGTCCGGTCCCAAACCAACTGTCCGTGGTCGGCGGTGACCCGTTCGGCCGTTACCGGGCTTTCGAGGTTCGGCGTCGGGCCCGAAAAAGGACCGATGCGAACCCGGTGGATCAGTGCGTTGGCGCGGTCGAATCCGCGGGCGGCGAGAAAGTCGTCGCCTGCGACCAAACCCCGGGCATACGCGTCGAACAAATCGTGCAGGGCCAAGGGAAGGGAAATGAGTTCCCTGGCCGGGTCAATCTGCCGGCCCAAGAAAATGCGGGAAGCTATCGGCATCTGGGAGGTCTTAATGGGATTGCCGGCGAGAGAGAAAAAGGACGTCGTATACGGGTCGTCGAACGCCTCGCAGCTCCCCGCATAATCGAACATGTAGACCGCGTCCCAGTCCTGCAGGGCGGCCACCGCGGCTATCAGTAGCGGAGCCTCCAGGGCGTAGCGGTTGGGAAAGGACTGATTGTACTCGCTGACGGTGAAAGGTTTGCCGCGAACCGCGAGAAACGCCAGGCGACTTAGGTGGTCCACCGCATTCACCTGGGGAGTGTTGGAAATAACCCACCCGGTGGGCGACCACGCCGGCACGCTGGGCCACCAAGGATGGTCCCAGTAATAGTGGCCGTCTACGAAGTCGAGCTGTGCCTGGACGGCGGAATCTCCCTGAAACGCCCACCACGGGGCTGTTCCGGTGACCAGGGCTTTCAAGCGTAGGTCATTCTTGAGGAACCGTCGCATGCCGGTGAAGTAAGCGCTGTCAACCTCGTAATAGAATTGCAGGAGATCGCGGTTCCGGGCGTCGGAGTAGCGCCCGAAATCCGAACGCAGGGGTCGTAGGATCGTACCCTTCGCCAAGCTCTCCCCCTTGTCGAGTACGATCGGGGCGGTTTCTCGGAATTCGACCTTGTCGATCCAAATGCTCGTCTTTTCCGGAAGAGCTCCCAACTCAAACGTAATCCGAGCGTATTCCGGATCGGAAGTATTGGCCACGAACACTGCACGGTACTGTCGCCACTCGGTCGTGACGTCGAACGTCTTACTCAGTCCGTAATTCCGCCATGGATCCCGATCCTCCATCACGTCGAGCGTCACTTGCCCCGGATCGCTTGTCTTGGCCCAGAAACCGACCTCGTAGCGCCGGCCCTCTTCTACGCTGTGGCGTCCCTGGATTAGTTGCACATGCCAGTTCACCCCGGTCGATTTGTCCACATAGATCCAAACGGCGGAGCCGCCGTCGGGCCCGGATCGGGCTTCGACTCGCCAGTGGATTTGGGCACCCTCCAAGCCGTGGGCGAACCAATCGGTGGGACGCTTCTGCGAATCCTGATTTTCGAATTCGCCGTTGCGCACCTTGTTCGTCGCGTCGGGCGTGGCAACTCCGGGATCCCAGGCGTTGCGCAGCGCCGCCTCATCGCCGTAACGGCGGCGGAGCCAGTCATTCCACAGCCCATCCAGTTCGGAGCTGTAGCCGGCGGGAAGTACGCCGGTGCGACCGGGAATGTAATTGATTTCACCGTCGGTCAGTAGGCTTCCGAACAGAGAATCTTCGTTGGCGATTTCCACACAGAAGACCACCGGGTCCTCGGTGTACTTCAGTCCCGTATGCGGGTTCTTCCGATCCAAGAGCTTGCGGGCGTAGTCCTCCTGCAACTCGATCATGCGGCCGTTCCAGTGGGAAACCCCGCGAAAAAAGTAGTTGTCGGTAAACAGGTCCGTGTCCTCCGACAACCCGTCAC
>JAPXNP010000189.1:0-4791 GCA_033811955.1 Acidobacteriota bacterium | reverse complement strand
GCCGCCCTGGAGGCGCACGTGGTCGAAGCGCGTGTCGCCCACGGTGGACGTAACCTCCCGGTCTTTGCGGACCCGCCGAACCATGACCGCTTTCCGTCGCGGCAGACTTCCATCGTCGGTCAACAATGCCGTCCGCAGCGCCGAATGGAGGGTCATAGGAAGCGGCCAGCGCGCACCATGACCGCCCGAACCCGCTCCCGCCTGCATGGGCCGCGCGTCTCGGAAAAACAAGGTGTCGAGCGGCTCCAACAATAAGTCAACGCGATGTTTCGTCATGCCTCTTCCTCCCGGAGGATGAAGTTCGCGGTGTCAAACAAACCAAGCAGTGCCTCGACTTGGAGGGCTGTCAACCTCACCTTCTTATCCGGATCACTCCCTTCAGCTTTCTCAAGTTCGTTGAGCCGTGCCGCCACATATGAGAGGTAATCTCCCACCAGCCGTAGGAAATTCTCCTGTGCTTCGAGCGTCGCCGTTCCGTTCGCGAGCCAGTGCTGGTTCACGGCAAACCTAACCTCGCGCTCAAGGATCTCCTGGATGGGTAGGTCCCGAACGTCCTCCATCGTCCGGCGTTTCCCCCTGACACCGGCGTAAGGTTGCACGAACTGGCGAAGGTGGTACGCGAAGCGGCTGGACAGCAGCGGCTTGTCTCCGGGACACTTCTCACCCGTCGACAATCGCCAGAATTCTCGGAACAGCTCGACCGCCGGCAGTTGATCGGAAGATAGCGGCTCGGTTTCGTCGTCCTTGGCGCCCCAGCGGAAGCCCCACTCCAGGATCTCGCCCGAGCGTTTGTAGAGCGAAACCGCACAAGCTCCCCGTCCCAGCTCCCGCTTGGCCCGTTGCTCGGCCTCCTGAGCGGCCCGCACTAGATTCTGCAGCGGAGCGTGAATGTGACCTACGGCGATGCCGACGGAGCAATCGGCCCGCGGCCCGGGCACGACCAACGGCCAGTCGGGACGGCAATCTTCCTTGACCTCCCCCTTCCGGTATTCGGGCCGGAGCACGCACACGAAGCCCCCGTTTTCACCCAAGACCTCGAAACGCCCTTCAACCAGTGTTTCGAGGGCCTTCTCCCCCCGGAAAGCCGCCCGCAACGCCACGGCACACTCCAGCGAACGCTCTGCAGGAAGCATGGCCAAGACGTCGTCGCCGCCGGAGTAGATGAGCCGTCCGCCGAAGGACTCGACGATGGGGCGCACCAGGTACAAGCTGAAGTTGGCCAGCGACTCGGAAAACTGCAAGTGGTAGGAAGGTGACAGCGGACGGCGAGGCTTTTGGTTCGTAAGATCTTCACCAGCGGGAGATTTCAGTTTTGAAAAGTATTCCTGCGCCTCGGTCGCAAGCTGATCCAGGAAGGGAGGCGTCTTCTCGCCGCTCACCCAGCGTCCCATCTGGTCGCCGTCAAGAGCCAGAATCGCGACGTAGGACGGAGGCGGAGGCACCAAACGATTGTGGGTCTCGGCGTCCTTGAGCCCATACAGGGCTTGGAGTGCCCCCTGAATTTCCTTGACCGCGTCATGGTCCTCCTTCGAGGCATCCTTTCCCAGCACGCCATCAATTTGCTCCGGGCGAAAACAGTCCGGGTCGGTCTCCCAAATCCAGCGCGTCTCCTGCCCTGCCCCGCTGACCTGGAACTCCTGCGCCAGAAGCTTCTTGTGCTTGATGAGTACGTTCCGCAGGTCCAGGATTTTCTCCCAGACCTCGGGGTGCCGCTGGGCCAGCTCGCAAAGCCTTCGCTGCCAGTCCGCGGCAGCTACCGCGGGAACCGAGCGGATGCGGAGTTCCTTCACGGGTACGGCAGGCCCCTGGTCGTCTCCCAGGTAGGCGTCCGGCCAGAGCCGCTTGATCAGATTGGGCGCCCCGAGGCGATCCCGTGACCGAAACAACCAGGGGAACTTGGCCTGCAAGGCGCTCCAGAGTTCTTCCGAGCCGATCACCTCTTCCAGCCCGGAAAGCGAGTCTTTGACCGATCCTTTTTGATGATCGTCGGTCTCCCATTTGTCGAAGTCCCGCAGCCGGCGGCGCGCGGCCAAAAGCCAATCGGTCGAAGCGTAGTAGTAGGGCCAGGCGAATCCCGGGTTACTCAGCTTTTCCTTCCCCTTCGGGTCGAAAAAGTACCGTGGATCCCGATCGTCGGAGGGTATCGCTTCCACGGCTACTCGGTGAAGAATGTCAAGGTTTTCCCAGGCCGGTCCTTTGTCGGTCAAACGGGCGTAGGCATCAAGGGCTTTCTTGACCTCGCCGGGAGTCCACGGAGTCACTTGCCAAGCGATTTGCGGCCACTTTTCCACCTGCGCATCAAAGCGCTTGCGCCAGTTTTCCGCGTTGGCCGGCCACTGTTCGGCCAAGCTTTTCTCCGCGGCGGCCAATCCGTCCCTTTGGCTTTCCAACCACCTCCAGCAGGCCCCGGCTATGCGCCCGAGCTCTCGTCGTACCGCCTCCTCGGCTCGCTTCGCCAAGTCCTCGCCGGAGGCCTCCGGGACGAGGGCCAGAAACCGGTTCGGCAGCGTAGGGGTCAGCAGCAGTCGCTTCCCTTCCTCGCCTTCAAATCCCAGCCGTCGCCAAAGGGACTCCTCCCTCCCCCCCCTGCCTTTGAAAGAACTCCTCACGTACAGCTCGCTGCGGTGCAAAAGATCGAAAATGGGCTGGCCGCGTAACGAGGGGAAGATCACGGCGTCGGGGCCGACCTGGTCGGTGACCGCCTTCATGGCGTGGGCCATCAACCAGGAGAGCAGGTAACTCCCGCTCCAAAGGTCACGCGTAGAGCGCGCCTGCTGGATGAAGTCCTGCACGGGGCCTAGCTGGAACAGAAGGAACGCGGGTCGCAACGTAGCCTGCTTGCCGGTGCCTTCGACGCAGCTCCTCAAAGCCGATACCACGGCCATGTGGGTCCAGACCGAATGATCGGGAATACGGGTGTCGGCGGGGAGGTACAACAGGGACCCGTCCTCTTCCGCAGCCGCCCGCGGCCAGAGTCGCCAATGGAGGAAGAAGTTGGCCCACCAGCGCTCGACGACGTTATCCCACTCCCGAGGAGGTTCAGGCTGGCATACTTGTAGTATCTCCTCCGCGGACGCGAGGGACGGAATCTTCAGTGCCCACCGGGTGCCCCCTAAGGGGTGAAGAAAATGCGCCGTCTCCCCGTCCCCGAACTTGGAGCTCAATTTCCGCGGTGCCGGAAAGGGAAACCGGTCGGCGGCCGCCGCCGTGTGATCGCACACTTTCCAAGACTCCGAAAACTCCTCCCTTGTCACGTCCGCCTTGTCGAGGACGGCGTCGGACACCTCGAGATCCCCCCTGTCTTGATAGTCTTCCGCCCGCTCGACGTGCCCCGCGATTCCGAGCGGCTTGTCCGGCGGGTCATGGAGGTACGCCATGACTTTGCGTTTCCAGAAGTCCTGGGTTGGGTTTTTTCGTGTTCCTTCAACCATCGCCACCATCCTTTCGAACCGAACTCAGGGAGCGAGGGGCTTCGCCGGTGGAGGTGAGAGTGGGGGAGCCGGTGCGGGGGTCCCGACTCCCCATCCCACCTCCGGCGGGCGGCGAAGCCCCTCGCCAGTCTTATTCTTTCCCGCCTAACCGTCCGGAGGGGAATCGGTGACGTCACGTGGACGTCCTCTCTTCCCTTCCGGCCGATCCCCGGTTACCCGGACTCGCTTCCTCACCCACTGCTTCAACCTTTCCGGATTGGGAGAACTTAGGGTAAGGAAGTCATGAGCCCACCAGCCGATGTCGGGTGTCACCCGCGCAAATTTGCTCCGCAGTCGATAAGCCAAACGTCTTCCGTCCTCCTTGGGATCCAGGCGGAGTTCGATCACGTCGTGAACCCACTGGGGAGCCTGCAAGAGCCTTTCCCGGGGCAGCCGCCGCCACTGCTCGAAATCCGTTACGATTTCCCACCAGCCCTCGACGTCCCGGCCTTTCTTAAGCCGCTGGATGAGAGCCAAGAGAAAGGCGAATTCCGACGCGCTGAGCCGTACCGGCACCCCGTCGACCCGACACTCCCCTTCGTTGACCCTCAGTTCCAAACGAGGCAGGTAACCTGAGAACTGCAGGTCTTCCTGTACCCGGCGCACCAAGGACATGTACGAGGGAGGGAGACTTCGAAAACGCTTCTCGTACCAGGAGCGTACCCGAACGAACGGGATTTCCGCCAGCTCCACCCGAGCCTCCTCTCCCGCGTAGGTCTTGGTATCTCCCGGCAGGCGGTGAACCACGCCCGGCTGGGGGAAAAGAAACAGAGGCTCCAGATCCGGCCGGTCATAGGGAGGGTTCACGAGGACGTGACACACCCGGTCTTGCGGCCTCCCCAAAAGGCACATACAAGCCATCAAGAGGGCCGCCATAGTTTTCCGACCGCCGGCAATTGAGGCAACCAGGTCAATCTCAGGATCTTCGGTGAAGCTGCGGACGTGACGCATCATGGCGTCGGCGGCCGCCATGTTGTCTTCGGCGGTGAGGAGGTCGTCCAGGTCTCCGCGACCGTCAGGACGGGGCAAGGTGCGGATGCTGTCGGCGGATCCGAAGCGAAGTTTGCCTTGCACGGGAAAATCGTCCGCCGCCAGAGAGTGCCGCAGGGCTTCCCAGGCACCTTGCTCGAGCAGGATCTTTCGGGTCGTCTCGGCGCCCGGTCGGGTGGTGATTACCACGACTTCGTCAGGAATGACGGCCTTACCCTCGTGGGCCAGGGCCCAGACGGTTTCCGTCAGGACCGCCGAGGTCTTTCCCAGTAGACCAAGAAGAACCGTTCTCCTCCGACCATCCCCAGCTTTCTTCGCGCCCTCCATCTCA
>JAPXNP010000188.1:0-4801 GCA_033811955.1 Acidobacteriota bacterium | reverse complement strand
GACTTCCCGGCCCGCGCCCCCCCGGCCCCTGCACGATGAGACGTAACCGCCGGTGGGCGTGGGTGCACCTGCTCATACACTCGAATGCCGGCTGATCGCCCAACGCACAGCTCCGGACCGACCTTGATCGACTTAAAGGAAACCATACCCCTTTAAGGTGCGGCGGTTCCGACACGGTGAACCGATCATCGGACGGACGACTTCACGGGGAGTCAAAAATCACAGCCGAACAGGCTCGTCAATTCTCGGTCCGACCGAAGCAAGAGCACCGGTCAAGGGAGAACAGACACAGCCTCGAGGCTGAAGAGGCAACCGATGAATTGCTGGAAAATGCAGAGACACAGACGCTGTCCCTTTCTTGGGGTCGTGATCGCATTGGCGGTCTTCTTACTATCCCCGAGATCCACTCTCATAGCAGAGTCCGGTTCAGGAATCCTGGAAGGAGTGGTCACTCGAACCGATGGGACCCCGGTCGAGCACGCCACCGTGCTTCTCACCACCACGGGGGAAACCGCGGAGACGGACCACGACGGGCAGTTCGTATTTTTCGATTTGCCGCCCGGAACTTACGAGGTTTTCGCCTACGCGGCCTCCGCCACCTCGACGCTGCAAACGGTTCAGGTGAAGTCCGGAACCACCGCTTATCTTGAGCTTGTCCTGATGCTGGCTCCCCTGCGCGAGCAGGTCACGGTCTCGGCCAGCGGCAGACATGAAGTGACCTTCCAAACGGTCCAGTCTGTGGCGACGGTCGACTCCATCGACCTCGCCGAAAACCTGGCACCGTCCCTGGGTGAGCTATTGGAAGCACAGACGGGCGTCGCCAAGCGGAGCTTCGGGCCGGGGAGCGCCCGGCCCACCATCCGAGGCTTCGACGGCGACCGCGTCCTCATCCTCAACGACGGCATGCCCGCCGGAGGGCTCGGATCCCAGTCTGGAGACCACGGCGAGCCCGTCGACGCGACCACCTTGGAGCGGGTGGAAATCATCAAGGGACCGGCGACCCTCCTCTACGGAAGCAACGCCGTCGGAGGAGTCGTCAACGCCGTCTCGCGCCATCACGAAATGCACCGACACCGCCACGAGGGTCACCGCGGCCGTTTGCTGACCTCGGTCGGGTCCAACAATAATTTTGCGGGAGGGGGAGGAGCCTTCGAGTACGGTCTCGGTCCCTGGATGCTGTGGGGAGCCGGAGGGGGCCAACGAACCAGCGATTACAGTGCAGCCGGTCAAGAGATCACCAACGCCGAGGCGCGCACGGGTAATGTTGCCGTCGGAACGGGATGGTTCGGCAAGCGTTGGTTTGCAACCGCCGGCTACTCTTATCGCGAAGGTCGTTATGGTATCCCCTTCGCCGGGCTCCTTCACGGAGAACATCACCACGACGAAGAAGAGGGATTGAGAGGTAATTTCGGGGAGCTTTCGGCTCGTTCTCGACTCGCTTACCTGTCGGGGAACCAGCAGACCGATGACGACCACCCGGCCGATGATCTTGAGATCGACGTCAAGTGGGACTACCACCAGGTTCGACTGACCGGTGGGTGGCAGCAAATGCCTGGCCCCTTTTCAGATCTCGCTTTGATCTCGACGTACACCCGCTGGAAGCACCGGGAACTCGAGGTTTTTCCCGAAGATCGGGAACAGGTCGGTACAGAGTTCAATAATGAACAGTGGACCGTCCGCGGGGAGTTGAGCCAAGCTCCTCGAGGCCGTTGGAGTGGAACCGTTGGATTTCAGACCGCTTGGCGGGACTCCGCGGCATGGGGGGAAGAGGCGCTGTCTCCCCCGGTGGATCAGTTCACCGGGGCCGTCTTCGCCGTCGAAGAATGGCGCTCGGAACGCTGGCGCATTCAGTTCGGAGCACGCGTGGAGCATGCCGGCTACACCCCCGCCGATGCCGGGCGATTCGTGTTGTACGGCCGGTACCCTTCCCCGACACTCCTGCGGAGCCATCAGGTTCAGCCGGTGCGTTCTCCCGAACCGGAACGCAGCTTTACCGGGATTTCTCTAGCCGGAGGGGTTCGCTATGCTCTCGACGAGCAGAATGCGGTCGTAGTCAATCTCTCATCTTCGTATCGACCTCCAGCCTTGGAAGAACTCTATAACTACGGACCGCATGTGGGAAACCTGGCTTTCGAAATAGGGGACTCCGCGCTTGCCAGGGAACGAAGTAACGGAGTCGAGTTCTCCTACCGTCACTCGGGAGCCCGACTGCGAGGCGAAGTGAACCTATTCGCCTATCGGATCGACGATTTCGTTTACCTTGCTCCCACCGGGCAGGAACGCGAACACTTATTGGAATATGAGTATCTGCAGAAAGATAGCCGTTTCTTGGGTGGCGAGATTAACTTGGCTGTTGCACTCTATGGTCCCCTCTGGCTCACCGTCGGTGGTGACGTAGTGGACGCGGAATTGCGGCCTTCAGGAACGCCGTTACCCAGAATTTCCCCTGCCCGAGCCCGTATTGCGCTCGATTTTCGCCAGGGCAACCTGTCCGTGAGCCCCGAGCTGGTGACCACTCGCCACCAGCGCCAAATCTTCCCGACCGAAACGCCGACGCCGGGCTACGGGCTCGTCAACCTTAAGGCCTCCTATGTCCTCCCTCGGAACCATGTTTTGCACTACTGGTCCGTTCAGGTCTCCAATGTGGGCGACAGGCTCTATCGCAACCATGTCTCACTGATCAAGGATTTGGCTCCGGAGATGGGACGCTCAGTCCGCTTTAGCTACGTGCTGGAGTTCTATTGATCAAGCCGAGCGGCGGCCGACCATCGAAAAGAAAGTAAGACTAAGATCCGCTCACACTCCTGCCAGTACGGAGAATCACCCGCCCCAGCTCGAAGGGACCGACGACGGCAAGCGGGATCGGCCGCGAATCACCCATGTCGGTCCACACCGGGAGCAGAGTACATCCGGCGGATCCGGCCCGGTTCCGGCAGGACGCACGAGCTGTCAAACCGGGCCGGTTGTATCCTGATCAGGGGTAGATCCCCCGCACACAAAACGCCTCGGCCACACGTTGAGCGGCAACGACATAGGCGGCACAACGCATATCCACTTGGAACTTTTGGGCCGTGGCAAACACCTCACGAACCGCCCGCACCATCTTTGCATAAAGCCGCTCGCCGACCTCTTTCTCGTCCCAGTAATAACCGGTATTGTTCTGAACCCACTCAAAATAGGAGACCGTGACTCCCCCGGCGTTGGCTAGAATATCGGGCAGAACCAGTCGTCCATTGCCCGCCAACACCTGATTGGCTTCGGGAGTCGTCGGACCGTTGGCGGCCTCGGCGATAATCTTCGCCTTGATTTGGTCGGCATTCCGCAGGGTGATGGCGTTCTCGAGGGCGGCTGGGATTAGAATAGTGCAATCCACCGTGAGAACATCCCCGGGGTCGATCGAGTCTGCATCCGGATAACCCACCACCGAGCCTGTGTTCCGCTTGTGAATCAGAAGTCGGTGAGGATCGAGTCCGGAACGATTCAGAATGGCTCCCCGGGAGTCACTGACCGCAATGATCCTGCAGTCGTACTCGTCGTGAAGGAAGCGGGCTGCGATGGAACCCGCATTCCCGAAACCTTGAACGGCGACGGTGGCTCCGGACAACTCCTTACCGAGAAGAGATGCAGCTTCGGCGATGGCGACCACACACCCACGAGCCGTAGCTTCCTCTCTTCCCTTCGACCCACCGATGGACAGCGGTTTCCCCGTTACGACGCCGGGAACATTGTATCCCTTGGCCATACTGTAGGTGTCCATGATCCAGGCCATCGTCTGAGCGTTGGTATACACGTCGGGGGCGGGGATGTCCCGCTGCGGACCGATCATCTGCATAATCTCGGAAGTGTAGCGTCGCGTCAGGTTCTCCAACTCCCCGACCGTCATGGTGCGAGGATCACAAACCACACCTCCTTTGGCGCCGCCGAAGGGGATGTCGATAAGGGCACACTTCCAGGTCATCCAACTGGCCAAGGCCCGCACCTCGTCCAGCGTCACCGCCGGGTGATAACGGATACCTCCCTTCGCCGGTCCGCGAGTGGTACTGTGCTGCACGCGGTATCCCGTAAACATGCGGAAGCTTCCATCCCGCATTTCCACGGGAAAGTGGACCGTCAATTCCCGTTCAGGCAGCCTCATCTGCTCCCGCACGTTATCCGCCAGCCCAATCACCTCCGCGGCACGATTGAAGTTCTTGACAGCCGCCTCAAACGGATTCTCGGTGTCCTTGGCGGCCCGGCCTCCGCTCTGTCTTTCGGACCGCCGCGGCTCGGCCTCCACCTTGTCCAACTTTTCCGGTTTCTCCACTTGCTGCTCGTGCTCGTTTCCTGGTTTCACCATCGCCTTTTCCTACTTTCTTTTCAGAAGCTTGACTCGATTCCCTCACCCGCTTTTCCGGTAAACCCAGAGCCACCACGGGCGGGCTGTCGTGAAAGAACTCTCACCCGATTCCGACAAGTCGGTGCCCCGCAAAGACCATGAATAGGCACGCTTCCGCTGGAAGGCGGCCGGCGTGTTCCTCTTCCTTACAACTTATAAGGCCGCGGGAAGATAGCACAGGATAGCAAAAACTTGCAAACCTTCGACACCCCGGGGCGGAGAGTCCGGCAGTTCGAAAACAGGCAAAGAAGGACTACGAGGAACGAACGAAGGACCCGAGAAGCCGCCTACGTAGCCGTTTCATCCGGCCAGACGCGGGTATCCCTGCGTGTCCGCCGAAAACGCTACAACCCAGCAAGAACCCAAGGCCTCCCTCGCTGCAGCCGGCACTTGCGCCCCACTTCGCGATTCACAACAGCTTGTTAC
>JAPXNP010000187.1:0-4801 GCA_033811955.1 Acidobacteriota bacterium | reverse complement strand
CCACCGCCGAATCATCACGCGCTCGACGTCTTCGGGAAGTTCATTGCGGACCTGATCGATACGGTCGCGTACGTCCAGTGCCGCCATGTCCATATCTATCCCTTGGCGGAACTGCAGATTGACCCAGGCTCCCGAGTTGGACGAGGTCGATTCGATGCTGTCCAGACCCTCAAGAGTACCCAAGTACTCCTCGAGCGTTCTGGTGATGTTGCGTTCCACTTCCTCCGGAGACGAACTCGGGTAGCTGACAAAGACGGCCAGGTGGTTCGCCTCGAACTCCGGCATGAGAGTCAACGGCAAGCGGGTGAGGGAGATTACCCCCAGTACCAAAATGCAGAGAGTCCCCATTAGAATCGTGACGGGGCGGTGAACGGCGTATTCACTGATCGTCATGGCTCTTTTCCCTTGTCACCACGCTGTAGAGAACCGGAACTATTACCAGGGTCAGCAGCGTCGAAGTCAGCAGACCTCCGATGATGGTGACAGCCAAGGGGACCCGTAATTCCGCTCCTTCACCCCAGTCCCATGCCATCGGAAGAAGGCCCAAAACGGTGGTTGTGGTAGTCATCAAAATCGGTCGCAAGCGAACCGCGCAAGCGTTTCGTAGAGCTTCGCCCACGGAAGCTCCGGTCCTCCGCAGTTGGTTCGTGTAATCGATAAGCACGATGGAGTTGTTGACCACGATCCCCGCGAGAACCACCGCCCCGATAAGAACCACAACGTTGAGCACCAGATTGGTCAAGTAAAGAGCCAGAGCCACGCCGATGGCCGCAAAAGGTATGGCGAACATAATGACAAAAGGTTGGACGAGAGACTCAAACTGCGACGCCATTACCAGATACACCAGGAACACCGCCAAAAGGAGAGCGAACTGCATGCTGGCGAAGGCGACGGCTCGTTCCTCACTTTGTCCCGAGACGAATGCGACAAAATCTCGAGGCAGGAGAAACTGGTCTAAGATCTGTTGGATTTCATCGACTGCCGTCTGTAGATCGATACCGCTGAGGTTGCCCGAAATGACGGCCGCCCGCTGAGGACCTATCCGTCGAATCTCCGTGGGGCCTTCTTCCAACTGGACGTCGGCGACCGAGGTTAGGTAAATGGCACGGCCGTCGGAGGTGTTCAATCGCAACGCACGGAGATCTTCGACGCTTCGGCGATCCTGCTCACGAAGACGTACCCGGATGTCGATCTTGCGGTCTTCCTCGTTGAACTCCGTGGGCACATCTCCTTGGACCTTGTTGCGCAGCAATTGTGCCGCATCGCTGACGTTAAGCCCGAAACTGGCCAGTTTAGGACGATCGAAGATGATGTGAACCTCGGGGTTGCCGCCCTCCGTACTGGCCCTCAGGTCCCGCAGCCCGGGAACCGCCTCCAGGCGCTCTGTTAAACGCTCGGCATGAAACTTTAGCGCGTTGAGGTTGTAGCCCTGAACGACGACTTCCACTGGCGTCTTAAAGCTGAACAGGGTGGGCCGAGAAAATCGATACTCGACGGCGGGAAAGCCTGTGAGCCGGGTTCGAAGGCGCTCGATGACCTCGTCCTCCCTCTCATGCAAGACTCCAGGGTTTAGCCGAACCAGCGTCTGCCCTATGTACTCCTCCTCTTCAGCGGCTGAGACCCCGGTTTGATTGCCTGATCCGACGATGGTGTAGAAGAGTTCCACGTCCGGATCTTGAGCTACGATCTCCTCTATCTGCTCCAGCCGTGCGGATGTTTCTTCCAAGGCCGTCCCGGGAGGAAGCTGAAAATCTACGTAAAACTCGCCCTGGCTGATTTCCGGTATCAACTCCGCTCCCAGCTGTCTCAGGAATATCAGAGAGCTCAACAGGAGCAGGACGGCAAGCGAAATGGCCGAAAACCTATGATTCAATGCCCTATCCAGAATCCACAAGTAGGGCCGAGTCAAGGAGAAAGACACAATCCGTTCGCCGGCCTCCGCCCTCTCTTCATCCGAAACCTGGGATTGTTGTCTCGTGCCGCCCAGGCTGGACAGCATCGGGATCAGCATAATCGCTACGAGCAGCGAAGCCAGCAGGGAGAAGGTTACGGTCAGAGCCTGGTCGGCGAACAACTGGCCCGCGATACCCTCCACGAACACGATCGGAACGAAAACGCACACCGTGGTCAGCGTACTCGCCGTAACCGCCTGGCCCACTTCGCTGGCTCCCCGGTCGGCGGCTTCCCGCACGGGGTATCCGAGGAAACGGTATCGGGAAATGGCTTCCAGTACCACGATCGAGTTGTCCACCAGCATTCCGATGCCCAGCGCCAAGCCGCTTAAGGACATGATGTTCATGGAAACGCGGAAGACGTACATGAGGAAGAAGGTGACCACAATCGAAATCGGTATGGCCAACGAGATAATCAGCGTGCTTTTGACGCTTCGGAGAAAAAGGAAGAGGACAAGCACTGCGAGAACGCCGCCCATGACGGCGGTATTCAGGACCTCGTTGATAGATTGCCGGATGAATTTCGATTGATCGAAGACGACTTCGAAGTGCAGACCTTCGGGTTTCTCTGCATATTCTCCTTCCAGAACCTCGAGCTCGCGGCGAACGCTGTCGGCGACGGACACCGTATTGGCGTCGGCCGCCTTGAAGACGGCAATCTCGACGCTTTCCTCGCCGTTCACCCGCGTGATGATTTGGCGTTCCTTATATCCGGAAAAGACGTCTCCGACGTCTTTCAGGCGCACCGGTGCTCCAGCCCGGTAGGCCACGACGATCTCACCGATCTCGTCCACGTCACGGAACTCGTTGAGCGTCCGCACCAAGTACCGGCTCTGTCCCTCCCGCAGCAACCCTCCCGTAAGGTTCACATTCTCCTGCGCCAGCCGATTCGTTAGCTCTCGGATCGAAAGGCCTAAAGCCGCCATCCGGTTTTCGTCCAGCTCCACCTGGATTTCTTCCTCCAGGCCGCCGCTGACTCGGACGGCGGCGACGCCGCCCAGACTTTCGATTTCCGGCCGGATAAACTCTTCGCAGGTGTATCGGATTGCGGCCAGGTTCGCTCGGCCGGTAACACTGATCCGCATGATCGGATCCGTGGAGGGGTCATACCGGAGTAGGATAGGTTTATCGGCATCCAAAGGAAGCTCGACTCGGTCGAGTTGCTCCCGCACGTCAAGAGAGGCGAAATCCATCTGGGTGCGCCAACTGAACTCGATGATGACGTCCGAAAGCTCCGGCTTGGAAACCGACGTGACCCGCACCACGTTGTTCACCACGCTGACGGCGTTGGCGATAGGTCGCGAGATTAGGCTCTCAATTTCTGCCGGTGCCGCGGCTTCATAACGGGTACGGATGGTCAACGTCGGATAAGAGATTTCGGGCAGCAGGTTGAGCGGCAACTGATCATAAGAGACCAGGCCGAAAACCGACACGGCCACGAAGAACATCGTCACGGTGACGGGGCGGCGGATCGAAAACTGAACTATCCTCATGGATTCTGACCCTGTGGAGTGGTTTGGCGCTCTGCCATGATTTGGCTGAAAAAGGCCCTTCGTTTTGCCGGATCCGTGGCCACCGAAGGATCTTCCTTAAGCTTGTCTTCCCATCGTTTGCGGATGGCGGGGTCCGCCATCATCTGCTGGAAAAGGCCGCCGCCTCGGGATCCTCCCTCGGCTACGGCCGGGGCGCCGGGCACCACGATGTCGGGCCCGGTGGGGCTTTGCGGCTCTTGAGTTGTCCGCGCCGCAGCTACTGCCTCGGAAGGAGTCTGCCCGCCTTCCCAAGCCTGAACCATTACCGGGTAACCGTCATTCAGAGCCTCTACCCCTACGGTTACGACAGCTTCTCCCGGTTGTGCTCCTTGAAGGACTTCAACATACTCGTCTTCGGAAATCCCCAGTTCGACCGGGCGGCGCTCGACCGTGTTGTCTTCACGGATCACGAAAACATAGTTCTGATCGCGTTCCCGCAGGACGGCCTTCTTTAGCACGACGGTTGCTTTCGGACGGGTCTCCACGGCTATGTAGACGGTGCCGAACATGCCTGGACGCAATAAGTCACCCGTGGAGCTCAGTTCGACGATAACCTTGACTGTCCCCGTGTTTGCGTCGACCGTGGGACTGATCAACCGAATTCTTCCACCAAACTCGCGGTTCGGGATGGAATCGAAACGAAGTTTGGCGGCTTTTCCAAGCTGCAGGGAGGCAAGATACCGTTCGGGGATGTAAACGGGGGCCCAAAGGGGAGGGAACTCCTGGACCGTAAAGAGCAGCTCGTTGACGTTGACCCGGTCACCGACGTCGATAAGCCGTTGGGTGACCACTCCGTTGATGGGACATTCCACAGTGGTGTAATCGAGCTGGATTTGAGCCGCCTCAAGCCGTGCCTTGGCGGCCTCCAGCTGCCGTTGGGCGTTGACCAAGCTGAGAGCGTCGGTGTCGTTCTGAAGTTTGGCCTGATCGAACTCTTCTTGGCTCATAAGGCCCTGCTCAAACAGCGCTTGGGCCCGCTGGAAACTGGCCTCCGACAGTTGGGCGCGCACTTTCGCCTGTTCCAGGCTAACCTCGGCCTGCCGCACGGCGATCTCGGCCTGCGCCAGCTCATTTCGAATCTCGCGATCATCCAGCCGGGAAAGGAGCTGACCTGCCCGAACGACGTCTCCCTCTTCGGCGGCGAGTTCCACTACGTTGGCACTGACACGGGAGTACACCGACACGTCCCGAATCGACTCAAGCGTTGTGTTGGCGATGATGTAGGAGGAGATGGGGCGCTGCTCGACGCGGTAGGCGCGCACGCTTACGGCTTGGGCGCTTGGATCGGTAGGCCTGCCGCCCGGTAGACCCCCGGGT
>JAPXNP010000186.1:0-4803 GCA_033811955.1 Acidobacteriota bacterium | reverse complement strand
AAAGAAAAGGCCGGGCTGTACATGGGTTCCAACTTCTTGGCGGTCGGCCTGGGAGGGGTGCTGAGCGGTGTCACCTACACGAGCCTTTTCGGATACCTCGCACAGCAGAACCAACCTCACTACATCTGGTATCTCCTGGCTCTCCATTACCTACTGTCGGCAATTGCGCTGTGGCTGTTCGTCCGGCTCGTCGGAGCCCTTCAGGAACGGGAACAGTAGACAGGACCCTGCCATGTGGGGAAATGTCGAGGTACGACAACAAACGGGATTCGGCGGCTGACTCGTTCGGGAGGGCCGATTCCGTCGAGTGCGCCGGGCACGCCTGTAGAAGACTTCCAGGGGGCCTGAGCGTTGGGCTATGCGAAAATTCGGCCGCCGACTTGCCGGAAACTCACGCACAACGCCACCCCCAGTACTTGTATCGGCACTAAACACAATCAGCGGCTCCCTGTCAGCCCGCCACCCGATAATCGGACGTTCCGGAGCCGACACCCAGCAAACGACGTCGAGTCCAACTCAAAGGCCGAAGCCACCAAGGAGACATCGGCCTTTCCCGACTACTCCCGGCCTGACAGCCTTCGAGAAGTTCCGGATGACGGGCCAACTCCCGATAGAGAAAGCGCTCAGCCGCGTGTAGCAGGGCCCTGAGATTTCCCCGCTCGACCGTTTGTTCCTCGACCAGCCAGCAGTCGGAGCAGATCCGAGGGCTGCCGTCGGCCAGCCTCTCGATCCGCAACCGAAGGCGACAGTGCCCGTAGAAGCGGCTCCGATAGACAAGGCGATACGTACGTGGGGGCTCCGACAGCTTCTCGAGACTTGCCGACTCATTCAATGCTCGAAAAGAAAGCATTCCTCTCTCCCCGCCTCAACCTGCGAATTGACGCCAACCCAACCTAATCTTTAGAACGACACAAATCGAGCAAGAAGTCAAGAGAAATCGGCGCAGCATAAAATACGCTGACCGTATTTCCGCAATCGCCCTGAAGACTTCCATCCTGAAGACCCCTATGAGGGGCCCGACCGCAATGTTTGTCGACGGAACTTGTCAATGATGCGTCACAAGAAGTGAGCAAGGCACACTCAAATCTTCCCTTCCGCTCGCGAGCCGCACACCAATCGCGACGGATCCGTACGGTAGGTTGCCGGCGCAGGGCTCCAGAAAGACTGCTTGCCCAGGGCCCACTAGGGATAATAGAATATGCGCAAGCTCTCCGACTGGCCGGTCTCCGCGGGGGGCACAGTGGCCGCCGAGTCAAGCCACCGATAACTTGAGAGCTCCTCCGCTTCCCAGCACAGGAGTTCCATATCCTCACAGATTGGAGTGCGCAGTGGAATGAAACGACTAAAGAGCACATTGGCCGCTAAGATCCAGGACGGAAGAGAGCGGCTCAAGCGAATCCTAAGTGAATACGGAGACGTCAAGATCAGCGAGGTCACCGTGGCGCAGGCTGTCGGCGGGATGCGCGGCGTAAAGTGTCTGGTGACGGACATCTCTTACCTGGATCCAAATGAGGGGATACGCTTTCGGGGTTACACGATCCCCGAGGTTTTGCAACGTCTTCCGCGAGTGCCCGATGGTGAAATGCCTTATGTCGAGGGGCACCTCTATCTGCTTCTCACCGGAGAGTTTCCCAATGAGGAGGACGTGGAGGAGCTCAGGCGTGAGTTTAAAGAGCGCCAGGGACTTCCGCAGTACGTGATCGACATCCTTCGGTCGGCCCCGCGAGACACCCACCCCATGACCCTCTTGTCGACTGCCGTGCTGTCCATGCAACGGGAGTCCGTCTTCGCCGATCGTTATCTCCAGGGGATGCAGCGGGAGGAGTATTGGGAAGCCACCCTGGAGGACGCCCTCAACCTGCTGGCGCGGTTGCCCAGAATTGCGTCGTACATCTATCGGATGAAATACCGAAGCGACATCCCCATCGAACCCGATCCCAACCTGGATCTCGGTGGAAATTTCGCCCACATGATGGGGATCCCGAAGCCCTACGACGATGTCTCTCGGCTCTATTTCATCTTGCACAGTGATCACGAGAGCGGGAACGTCAGCGCACACACGGCTCACCTGATCGCCAGTGCCTTGTCGGACGTCTACTACGCCATCTCGGGCCTTCTTAATGGGCTGGCGGGACCACTTCACGGCCTGGCGTGCCAAGAGGTGCTGCGCTGGATCCAAGGCGTCATGGAAAAGACGGAGAACCACCTTCCGACGGAAGAGGAGCTGAAGCAGTTCGTCTGGGACACCCTCAACGCGGGACAGGTGATCCCCGGTTTCGGACACGCCGTGCTGCGCAAGACCGATCCACGCTACATGGCGCAAAGGGAATTCTGCTTGAAGCATCTCCCCGACGACCCCATTTTCCAGTATGTGGATTTGCTGTTCAGGGTCGTGCCTCCGATCCTTCAGGCGCAAGGTAAGGCAAAGAATCCCTGGCCCAACGTGGATGCTCAATCCGGCGTGATCCAATGGCACTACGGTGTTAGGGAATACGATTTTTACACCGTCATGTTCGGCGTGGGACGAGCTTTCGGGGTTGTCGCCAACATCCTTTGGGATCGTGCTTTGGGGTATCCCATCGAACGGCCGAAATCGGTTACCACGGACATGCTGGAAGAGATGGGCCGACAGGCGAAGCTGCGAACAGAGAACGCCGTCGCCCGGTAGAGTTCAGCCGGAAGAACACAGGAGGTGCCGCACCGCGCCAACGGAATCAGATTACACTTCCCGATTCCCTCCGGGCGGTTACCAGCGTCAATAACCTCGCTAGGTATAGTAAGAAACTGCCCGCCTTTGGGGCCTGCTTTCTCCGACGGCGTGGAGCCGGACGGCGATCGGCTGGAGGCCGGGCGGTAGATATACGATTTTACGTAGGAGGTAGTGATGATCGTCATCCATGTTCACTCCCACGTCAAACCGGAATTTGTCGTCGAATTCCGCGAGGCGACTCTCCGCAACGCCCGGGCCAGTCTCGAAGAACCGGGCGTGATCCGATTCGACGTTCTGCAACAGGAGGCCGACCCTACTCGATTCCTGCTCGTGGAAATTTATCGTACGGCGCAGGATCCGACTCGGCACAAGGAGACCCCCCACTACCTGGATTGGCGGGACACGGTCGCCCCGATGATGGCCGAGCCCCGACACAGCGTGAGGTACCAGGCCGTCTTTCCGGCCGAAGACCGCTGGGAGTTACCGAAGTAACGCATTCCGAAGACGTTAGCGACACGAAGTTCTGCCGTTGCCGCCGGTACCCGCCCTTCACCGAATCCGAAGGGGTTTGGTCGTCCGTTGAGGCCGCCGAATCAAGACGTGTTCAACCTGCCACGAATCCATCGTGAGGCCGGCGGCAAGGTGCCGTCCGGCCGGGGAGCAAACAGGCAAGCGAGCCGACGAACCGACGCCGGAAGAAGATCCGGTTGCCACGGCCTCCCCTCCGGCGCCGGATACACTTCGGCCAGCGCGGACCAAGGGTCGGTGCGCAAGCGATCAAGCCAAGCAACCCGATGAACGCAGGAGATCGTGCAGAAAGGAGCACATTGCTTCGCTCTTTCTCCTTCGAGGACCATGACCTCGCGGGTGTAATCTTCTAAGGGGATCCCCGGACATCCCCGCCGCTGCGAGCAATAGTGAACCCACCCATTTTCGCAAATGTACAGATAGCGATTCCCTGCCGGACAATGCCACGAGTTCGGTAGACCTTGCACCAGTCTTCGCTGGAAGGAAGCTATCCCCGCGGCTTGAAGAGGTGAGCAAGGCAACGCCTGGACTCGTTCAAAAACCCGACGATGCCGGCCGGAGAGACCCTTGAGAGCACCTTCCGCATCATGAACCAAGCCCAGTGTGTGGCTGAATCCCAACTGTGCGGCCCGCAATGTAATAGTCCAAGCGTCCGCGGGGTTCGGAACGTCCGCACCGATTACGGTGTTGACGTTGACGTCAAACTGGGCGAATCGGGTCAAGTCCCTCAACCGTTTCTCCAACGCCTGGAGGTGCTTTCTAGTCACCTCGTTCGCCGTGACATTGTCAATGCTGATCTGAAGGTGATCCAGTCCGGCTTGGTTCAGGAGGTCAATCATTCTAGGACTAAGCAGCAGTCCATTCGTGAGCACCCCGGCCGGCATCTCCCGGCGCCGAATGTGCGCCACGATTTCGCCGACATGCGGATGGAGCAACGTTCTCCGCCGCTCAAATGAACTATGAACGTTCCAAGGTCGGCCAGGCGATCGATACGTGCCCTCAGTAACTCGGCGGGAACGGGTTCCGAGTGCTTATCGAACTCGTTGCAATAGCCGCAAAGCCAGGTTACATCGTCGAGTAACCACCAGGTGCGCCAACACCGGGCGGGTGGCCTGGCTTACCGCTCGGATGAACATCAACGTCTCCCTGTAACGCCGGTTGAACAGAACCTTGCAGCGGCGGAATCGAACCATGCAGTCAACCTCACCTGATGAACATTGCGGCGGCACCTGTCCTCTCAGACATTAAGACCTATGAGAGAAGATTAGCGTGATGTCTCACTACGATCCAAGTGCGGCGCAGGGTTGGGAAATCCGACCCGGTAAAGTCTCAAGTAAGAAGAACACCGTCGAACCGTATAGGAAGACGAGGCTGATGCGGAAGGACCAACCACCGGATTGCCAGATCTGAGGCACACTTGACCACACCCAGACGAGCACCGCTGCCGAACCAAATGCCCCTAAGCGGAAGAACCAACTATTTATAACGAGCTACGTACACAACGTCGCGACCAGTCTCTATCGCTTCAGCGTCGCTCTTCTTCTTCCTTAAGCCTCTTTAAAGCG
>JAPXNP010000185.1:0-4818 GCA_033811955.1 Acidobacteriota bacterium | reverse complement strand
TTGACCTTCCCTGGAAGGGCCTTTGGGCAAGTCAAGGAGATGCTGTTGGTTGGACGGGCTGATACGGCGGAGCGTAGGAGCCGTATCGGGCGACACCGGTGTCGTTCGTGGAGTGACATTTCCCACTCCGGTTTGCCGGGGTTTCTCACGGAGGAGCCCTGTTCGTCTGATGTTCCGCGGGCAAGCACGCAGAAGGCTCCCCGCCAAAGTTTTTGAGATTCAGTGAGTCGGCGAGATTTCCATGAGCGGGGGTACCTGCCTGCAAGCGCCTTCACACGGGGTAAGTCAACCTGTAGAGCTTCCAAAGTCTTCTTACGCTGTTCGTCGGGTTCCGCAAACCGCGGCGGCACCAACTCCTCGTCCACCCGGTAGCCTCCAAACCCAAACGGCCAAAGCCGACAAAGCGTGCTCCACCGTCACCGATTCACGATTCCTCTCGGTCGTCGCGAAGGCCCCCTGCCGCCGCTGCTCCATCTCCCGCAGAGTCTTCAGCGACGGCAGGCACACGAACGCATGCGCTTGCCTCCGGTTCGCCCGGCGCAAATACAACGGCCGAATCTCCAACCCCTCCGTCTTCATCCGCCGCAAGTCCCTCTCTACCCTTGCCAATCTCCGATAACGCCCGTCCATTTCGGCCCCTGCCGACCCCCGCCCCGGCCTGCTTGTCTCCATCACGTTGCAGAGCTCCGAACGAGGGACCCCGGACGGGCTCGCCGAAGGCCGAAGGATCAAACTCTTCGCGCAGGGCACGTCCTAAAGCTTCCCGACGGGCGGGCTGCCGGTGGGTCAGGTCGGCCAAGGTGCAGGTCTTGCACTTGCCGCCTTGGCGGCGAAGAAGACGGTAAGTGAGGAATTGTGACTGCAGACGACGGCCACGGACATGCACTCATTCCTCAAAATCGGACACTCTCCATCAATTTGAAAGACGCACAATTCATGCCTTCGCCCTTTTGCTTGAATCTCACCGGTCTCCTGGATAGAGCCCGCGTTAGCCCACTCTCCGGTGCGGAAGATCAGTCCGGAATCGGGACCGGTGCGAAGAGGAAAGAGGTAACAGATGCGAGGTGCACTCGGAACGTCCCTTCGTGTCCGGGCAGGAATCCACGTAGTGAGTTGTCCGCTTCCGGGCAGTTGCATGGTTGCTGGGAAACGCAATGAAAAGGCGGTGGGTAACGACGATCTATTGGAATGCCGAGAACCGACCGCAGTATTTGGCGGATGCGACTTCACTGTATAGCCCGGGCGGAGGACCAAGCCGGCCCCGTTCAGCGAGGCCGGCAAAGAAAGGATTGCTCACCAATTCCAGCGATCCCGCTGGAGACGCCGGATATCCAGGCGTTCTGCGTGAAGAAAACCGCGGGAATCAGAGCGTGAGAGCCGTGAAGCCGGATCCTGCGTGAGGAATCGGGCGTGCGGCTACCTCTTCTGAAGCGCAGGCATGAGTTGATTGCTCTATCGGAAGAGCCTTGGCGCAAAATCCTTCAGATCACGCCGCCAGGTCTGCCACTCGTGCGCCGTGCCCGGGGATTCGTAAAAGACGTGCTTGATGCCCGCTTCCTCGAGTGACTTGTGCAACTCGAGGAGGCCGGCCCGCATTCTCTCCGGCTCCTCCGTGCCGACCCCCAGCCAAAGCAGGTGTACCCGCTTCGCGAAGGCTTCCGGATCGGCAAGCGCTCCATTGTAGGCGGTTTTTGGGTCAAATTTCTCGCCGAAAAGAAAGGGTCCACCCGCGCCGCTGAACCCTCCGATATAGGAGAACATATCGAGGTGATTGAAGGTGATCTGAAAGGTCTGCATCCCGCCCATCGAAAGGCCGGCCATGGCACGATGATCCCGATCGGCAAGGGTTCTGAAGTTCGCATCGATGAACGGAATCAGGACCCGCGTCAGATCGTCTTCGAAAGCCTGCGTCATCTCCTGCATCGCGCGGCGCATTTCGGGTGAGCCTAACGGCCTTTCCGACTGATCCGGAGCCGGCCGGCCGGCGGGCCATGCGTACCCATAAGCCATCACTACGAGCATGGGCTTGCACTCGCCGGCGGCGATCAGGTTGTCGAGAATGAAGTTGGCTTTGCCCTGCTTAGTCCACCCTGTTTCGTCTTCACCCCCGCCATGCTGTAGGTATAGGACGGGATAGCGCACGTCGGTCTGTGTGTCGTAGTTCGGCGGCGTATAGACCAGAGCGCGTCGCCATGTACCCGTCACTTTGGAGTAATACCAGATCTCACGGACCATCCCGTGAGGCACGTCCTGAGGCAAATAGTAGGTCGAGCCCGGCTCCGGAATCTCGACGGCACTTGCGTATCTCCCACCGCCAAAGAAGGAACGGCTGTTGGGATCGGCCACCTCGGCGCCGTCGATGATCAGCGTGTAATAGTGCAAACCGGGTGCCTGGGGCGGAGTAGTCACCATCCAGAATCCATCGGATTGCTTCTCCATAGCCATCTTCGGCCCGCTCCAGAAATTCACCCTCACCTGCGTGGCCTCGGGGGCTTTCACTCGAATCTGAACCCTCCCCTCACTGTCCACTTTGGGATATTGCGCTCCCCAAACATTGGTCGAGGCGGGCTGGAAATCACCCGGCTCTTGGGCGTAACAAAGACCTGCAAACAGCACCATCACCAATCCGACCGGCTTCATCTGTCTTTCCCTCCTTTCACTCCAGAATCGCGAATCTTCGCGAAGAAACGCTGGCTGAACTCCTGGCGAAGCCGTCCGAAGACGGCACCGGGGAGTCGCCTGCATGACCGAACTCGACGTTGGGATATTCGCTTGCGTATAAACGTCCTGGTCTCCGCCGTCAGGATACCACCTAGGCTCCAAATTTGCCTGAGACGACTTTCGGATGAGGAACTCCGCGATCGAGGTTTCCGTGATGCACGCGGACTCCGCTGGTTCTATCACGGAGGCAATCCGGATGATCGAGGAGAACAGCGTTACGATCGACGTTCCGGTTAACCCCGCCGGGATTTAAAGGTGAATCTCCGAAATCAGTGACACGCCCGAATATCGCCCGCAAGTGCCTGAAAAGAACCCCTGGAACCGAGGTCCGGCACCAGTCTCTTGGTCCGAAAAACAGCTAGACCGATGCCCGGGAAACGCGTCTAATTGTGCCCGCCTTTCCCCACCACATGCGCATCGTGGTAACCATCGTGCAACCCGTCTTGCGTCAAAACAGCAACCGTCATTCTCGCCCGTAAAAGCTCTTGTAATAACGCCGGCTCTTGGAACTCCGCCTCTACCTTGACGAATTGACGGTCCACCACGTCGACGACGAAGTGATCCCCGGAACCGGCCGGCTTCCGGTGGCTTTCACGCAACAAGACGGCGGGACGGGAACCGTGGTTGGGGAGGACGCCGACCTGCAGGGGCGTCACCTATCACCGGACACTTCATTAGACAGTCCTATATATCTTCTGCACGGGTACCCACAGAAGCGATCAAATTGCCTCAACCCATTTGTGCAAAAGAAGTTAATCCTTCAATCCAAGCCGGAATTCAGTCCAGCTTGGATTGAAGAAAGAGGCGAAAAGGGTTGTGTATGGATCGGCAAAGTGATGTTTCGATGTGTCCCGAAACTTTAAGTCGGAGCATGTGCCGGTATTGACCGCAGCAAGTGTCCCATCCTGTTTGGGAGAAAGTCGGGAGTTGGGTCGTGCCTTCTTTGTCCTACGCTTCTGTTCGACCTTACAAACAAGGGCGTAGAGTTGACACGGCGAGAAAATGAGGGACAGGACCACACATGACTTGACGAATGGAACCTGTGCGGCTTACAATTGCGGCAACATTCGTCTCGCACGGGCAACGGGGGTACTGGAGTCCGAACGGGGGGGGAGTCCTTAGGAGAACGGTTTGAGAGCGTTCTTTTCTTTGTTTCATTCACCAACCAATTGGAGGGAAGGAACCAACATGAGAAAAGCAGTGTTTGGGGGTGCGTTGGTTTGCGTCCTGCTGCTGGGAATGGGAGCCTGGCTGAGGGCGCAGGCAACCGGCAGCGGTTCGTTGCGGGGGACCGTAAAGGATCCTACGGGCGCCGTGGTTCCGGGAGCGGACGTCACGCTGATCAGCGAAGGGACAAGAGACGAGCGTCGCGCCGTTACCGACGAGGAAGGGGGATTCTATTTCGGTGCGTTACGCCCCGGGACGTACACGTTGCGTGTGGAGCTTCCCGGGTTCAAGACTTACGAGGAGACGGGGCTGACGATCCGTCCAGCGGAGGCGCGCGGCGTGTCTGTCACGCTTGAGCTGGGAGAGATGACGGAGACGATCACGATTACCTCGGCCGCCGAGTACATCAAAACGGAAACCCCGGCCAAGGAGGACACGATTACTACCCAGCAGATCGACAATTTGTCAATTATCAGCCGAAGTGCTCTCGAGCTGCTCCGCATCTTACCGGGGGTCGTGGCTCCGGAACCGGATGCTCTGGAGAGCGTGTCGTTCGGTGGCGGGGCCAACGCCAATGCCAACTATAACGTCAACGGTGTACGAGGGACGAACAACAACGTCGTTTTCGACGGCGGCAGGATGTTGGACATCGGATCGAACAACGGAACGATTTTGACCGCCAATCCTGAGATGGTGCAGGAGGTAACCGTCCAAACGTCCAACTACTCGGCCGAACACGGAACGAGTGGAGTTCAGATTACCGCCATCACCAAGAGTGGAACCAGCGAATTTCACGGGACGATATACGATTACATCCGGCATAACAAGTTGGCGGCGAACGACCGTTCGCGGACCCTTATCGGAGTTGAGCGCCCGCGGAGCAAGTATCAGTATCCGGGTTTCAATTTGAGTGGTCCCGTATTGATTCCG
>JAPXNP010000184.1:0-4878 GCA_033811955.1 Acidobacteriota bacterium | reverse complement strand
GTCGCAGGCGGGACGCCTGCGGTCCCTTCCACCCGCCGCGGTCGCAGGCGGGACGCCTGCGCTCCGCCGGCGGCCGTCCAGAAGATCGTGTCACCTCAACCAGCCCCACGTTGAACATCCTCCCTGCATACAAAAAGGGGGAGCTTTCGCTCCCCCTTTTCTACTTCTTCAAACAATGTCTACCGGGGGCACGGGAAGCGTGTCCCGGCACACCACAAACGGTGTTAATCAGCAGGCGGAGTCGGATCACCCTCGTCAGAAACCGCTGGATCCGACGCCACGGTGTAATCCCAACTGAGAGCTCCGAACCCGAACTGCTTCAAGAAGATATTGGCTCCCGTCAGGAACGTCGGGTACGGCGCATCCGAATACTTCGTCACTGCAAAGGTGGAAGTACCCGGACCGTGAGCCTTACCGGTAACGGTGATGCCCGTCAGCGTGGCATTCCCCGGCACGCCGTTGACAATGCCGACAAGCTCCACAGTATTCGTGTTGTCACGCACGAACCGAATCCACCCGCCGGAGTAGTCGTCCGGAGGGGTCTGCTTCAACAGACCGGCGAAGCCGGTGGCGCCGCCGCCGTTCAGGATCTCGTCGCCGAAGACGTCGGCCAGATCCTGCACGGTGAGGTCATCCACGTTGGTACCCGCCGCGATGGTCGTGGTCAGGAAGGTCCGCAAGCAAATGCAGACCATCTTCAGATCCGCCGTGGCGCCCGGAGGAGCCGGAGGAGACACATTGATCGGCGGGGCCTGCGCTTCCCAATCGAAGATCTGCTCGTTGTTGTCGTAGATCTGCAGCACCCAGGTGGTGGCCGCCGGGGAGATATTCGCCGACAGGTCTTTGTACGTGCCCATACCGGCGTTGTTGCTCCCGTTGTAGTCGTCGACCACGCTGAAGAAGTGCTGGATCACGTCTTCCGGCGCCAAGCCGAGCAACGGGGGCGTTCCGAGAGCCCCGTACGTGGCGATACCGCCATAGATGGAGCCTGTTGCTTTCTGGGCATGAACGCCGCCCTGCACTTCGCTTCGAAGGTACATCTGATCCGTCGCTACAGACGTCTCCGTACCCCAAACCGTCAGCGTCTCACCGCCCGTTACAATCACGCCGACCGGAGCATGCGGAGCGTCCATTACACCGTGATCAGAAACGTAAACCGCCGGGCGAGCCCAGGCGTTGGTGCCTCCGGACTGGAAGACGTCACCCCAGGGAACCGCGTACGTCTGGTAACCGATCAGGAAATTGAAGGAAATCTGCGCCGCGTTGTAGACGTGCAAGTTGTTCTTGACGAGGCCGGCGGCTTCGCCCACATTCCGAAACGATCCCTCCAAAGTCTGAGTCAGCGTAGCAGCAGGATTCAGCTTGCCCACGCCGTAGATATTGCACTTCTTGGGAACCTTGGGTTCGACGTCTGACCCGATACCGTTCGCGAGTTCATACGGGAACAAGATCTCCGGATCCGCGTCCGGATCCGTCGTGGCGCCCGAGGCCGCGGCCGTCAAAATGAAACGGCCCGAGCCATAGATGCTCGTCGGAATGGGCTCCAGCACCTTGCCGGCGCGGGCGGGCCCGAAAAGCCGATCCCGCGTGTTCTCACCCCCGGTCCCCGGGATCTGGTAGTTAAACGGGTCGAACAACAACGTGTCGTTGCAGGTCAGGACCACCAGGAAGTCCAACACGTCGTCGCAGTTGTCGTTGAAGTAACGGAAGTGCACCGTCACCGCCATCGTGGGGCTCGTGTTGGTGATGGCCACAAAATTTTGGATAATCGCGCTGGGATCGAGCTGGCCGTCGCCGTCCTGGTCCAGCCAAGCGGCCAGATCCACCAGCGGGGTGGCCTCCGCCGTCCTCAGCGAAACGTCGCCGAGCAGCTCGCGGGCGTTCACCCCGGTGTCCAGAATGTACGTCAAATGCGACCCGGGATCGTTCACCGAACCGGCGGGAACGTTCCGCGTCCATCCGCCCGCTGGATCCTGGTAGTAACTGTGCTGCGGCGCCGCCAGCGCCGGCGACAGCACAAGCAACGCCAGGGCCCCTACTAAAATGAGCCATTTGCTTCTGTTCATGAAACTAACTCCTCCTTTACGCTAAAACCATGTTGCTTCCAAGAACGCAAACCTTACGTTCTCTCGGCGAAAACAGCAGGAGAGAAAGGCTACCCAACGCTCTTCTCCTCTGTTCCCGTCATCTTACACAAGCTCAAGCCTTCCCGCAACCGGAATTTCACCCCCGTCGGCGGCGGGAAGCTTCAGTTTACGGCGAAAAGGATGCCCTACTTGAGGGAAAGTCGCAAGCTTTTCGGGGATAGCCGAGCGCTAGGTTCGCGAATTACGCGAATCGCGCCGATCAAGCCGAATCGTGAGTGCGATACAATTCGCGTACGTCGATGAAACCCCAGCGGCCTTCCCCCCAACAGCTGAGTCGCCTCTACGAGGACGACTACTACCGGGGCCCAGAGAGCAGCTACGGACCCGAAGGCTACGAACGACGCCACCCCAATTGGGACGATTGGCTCGAACTGATCGCGTACTTCCGGCCCCGCGGTACGTTGCTCGACCTGGGTTGCGCCTTCGGCTACCTGGTCGCCGCCGCCCGCAACCGCGGGTACCGCGCTTTCGGCGTCGATCTGAGCACCTACGCCCTGCGGCAAACCGGACCGGCCGCCGGAGACTGCGCCGCCGCCGACCTGGCTTGCCTCCCTTGGCCCGACCACTCCGCCGACGTCGTCTGCTTGTTCGACGTCGTCGAGCACTTGCCCGACCCCCTGTCGGCCCTGCGCGAAGCCCGCCGCGTTTTGGCCGACGAAGGGCTGCTCGTGCTGACCACCCCCGACCCCCTCTACTTCGACCGCGTCGAACCCACCCACCTGTGCGAGCGCCCGCCGTCGTACTGGCTGCACCACCTCGGGACCCTGGGTTTGACCCCCGTGTTCCGCTTTTCCGTTGTGCCGTACAACTTCCAGGTGTTGGCCGCACCGGCCGACAGCGAACTTGCGCGGAAACTCCACCACTTCGGACACGACTTCATCGGTCCGTTCCGAGACATGGTCACCCAGGCGGAAGGACTCGTCGCGGTTCCCCGTTCGGGGTGGGGACCGGTGCGCGACGGACGCCGGGAAGTGCGGCAAGTGGCCGCCGCCGTCTACTTGCTGCCCTCCGCTCCCGGGCCGCACCGGCTCGATTTCGAACTCACCGTCGAAACCGAAAAGGCTCCCGCTGTGGTTACCTTGCTTCTCGACGGAAGGCTTCTGGGCGAAATCGCTTTGCCTCCCGGACCGGCGACCCGCACGGCACGGTTTACCGATCTGCCCCTGCCCGGCGGCGGTCACGAACTTTCCGTCCGGGTGACCCCGCACCCGCCCGGAATCTTGCTGGGCGGCTTACGTTTCACCCTAAGCTCGTTGCCGGGGGAAGCCTTGCTTCACGGCCTGCCGCCCCGGGACGCCTGCCTGGCCCGGGGACTTTCCACCGTCGCCTCGGCTCTGCACCCGCGGTGCGTGCTCCAAATCGGCGGATTGCCTCGGCGCCGGGGGGCTCCTTTGGCCGAACCCACCGATCTCTGGTCGGCCGGGAAGACGTCGGAGGCCCACGGACCGGAAGTCTTGCACGTAGGACCGGGCCACTGTGACCATCCGCGCCACCTTCCCGACACTTCTTTGCCGCTTACCCTGGCCGACGGTTCGTTCGACCTGGTCGCTTGGGTCGGCCAGCCGGCAGAGATGACGTCCTCAGAGGTTCAGCAATGGGTGAACGAGCTTGACCGACTTGCCCGGACGTGGCTTCTTCTCGCCGAGCCGGGCGAGGAGCTAGCGGCGGCTTCGGAGATCGGTCCGAGTGAAGGCACTATGGTTCGTCCCGGCGGGGCAAGCGGGTCGGCCGAGGCTGCGACGCCGTTCCTCTCGGACTGGGAGGCCTACGCGGCCCGGCAAGGCTATCGCCTTTGGCGATTGCCGCTCGTACCGCCTCAGATTCCTCTCGCCCCCGAGCTGGTGAACACCTTGGAGACGACGCTCCCCTTACCGCTCGTACTGCGCTTTTACGAACTTTTGACGGCGCTCTTGACGAGCGGCCTTCTTCCGCCGAAACCGGATCCGTCGCCGAAACGAGAGTGGCTTCTCATTCTCAAGGATCCGGCGGCGGTTGAGGAGGAAATCGCGGTCGCTGTCGATCGCCTGGCGCAGCTTCCGGCGGACACCCCGGCAGCGCCGGCTACAGCGGATATTTTCCTTCCTCTCGCCGAACTGCTGCGGGACGCCGCAGCGCCGGCGGCGCGCCTGCGGGCTCAGCTGACCGAGATCGGGGAACACGTAGCCCGGCTGCAGGCGGAGCTTGACCGCCTGTCGGCCCACCTGGCCGCCGTGGCGGCCGCAGGGGACCGCAGGCGTCCCGCCTGCGACCATGACGGTTGAGACGGCTGAAGGGGAGCGCAGGCGTCTCGCCTGCGACGGTACTCCCGTGGCGGCCGGGACGGCCGCCCTCCAGTCCGACGACCTGTCCACACACCACACTCACGGGCAAGGATGTATCACAGGCATCCCTGCCTGTGATACTGGAGGAAGAACCACAATCACGGGCAAGGATGCCCGTGATACTGCGCTACACTTGGCCGAAGATTGAAGGTTCCTCTATGACCGAGCAGCACGAAGCAAACCGGTCCCGTCTCGACCGTCACCGGACCCGCCGCGGACCGTCGACCTCACCTCGGATCACACTGATCATCGTCAACTTCAACGGCGAACGCTTCTTGCCGGAGCTCCTGGAGGGCCTGGCCGCCCAGAGCCGGCGCGACTTCGCCACGCTTCTCGTCGACAACGGTTCGACCGACGGCGGCACCGCCTTGGTGCGGTCCTCCTACCCTTGGGTCGAAATACACGAGGCC
>JAPXNP010000183.1:0-4879 GCA_033811955.1 Acidobacteriota bacterium | reverse complement strand
GGCACGCACCGGCTCATGTAAGCGGCTACCTGTTCAGGGGTTCCCCGCTCGTGGATCGGCGACAAAGCAAGGCATCCGGCCAAACTGCACGTGGCGGCACCCCCGTCGACCCACGCCAGCTCGAATGCCACCAAGGCGAGAGCCAAATTCTTCGGCCCCTCGATGAATCCTCCGTGCTCGGGATCCATGAAGACCGACGTTATGCCCGCCTCGTCGAAGGCCTTCAGCAACTGAGCTTTGGCCGGGGTCCACTCGTGTGTGTTCCGCGCTCCTTCCGCCACCAACCGAGCCACCGGGCCCCGAGCCACGGCACGGGCGCTTTGCACCAACATCTGCAAGTCGAACCGCTCGGAAAAACGCCACAAGATCTGCCGGACGTCATCTCCCGGCAGTGTCGGCAAAACCGCAGGTCTTGTCTCTACTGAACTCATAATCCACCTTACAGCCTAAAACCGATGGGAGACGGAGTGCGACGCAACGTTCAGGCGCGCCGTTACAGGCGGTTCATCATAGGGGAAACAACTTAGCCAGTCAATTTGGAGGATCGACACCGGGGTTGATCCGCTTGGTCGTCTTCAGTTCGCCGGGGTGGTGAGACGGTAAGATACCGACGATCTCTCCGAAGAGCGCCGTTCAGGGAGAAAAGCGTGCCCTCTTCGAGTTGCACCTGATCCGGCGGCGTCATCGCGTACCTACATCCGCCCGACCGTCGTGCGCTTACGGCGGGAAGGTGAACCATCCGGCGGCGGGAAGAGACCTTTCCGGGTGGCGGCGCATCCAGCATCCTGCATGAGGCGTAAGCCCCATGGAAAGCCGGCGCCGAGCCCGAACAAAATGAGTGTCGGCGCTCGTCTTCGAGCGCCGACATATCTGCTAACCCGGCGGTAGACCGTGGGCGGCGGTGCTATAATCTCCGCCCGGGCCGGCGTAGCTCAATCGGTAGAGCGGCGCATTCGTAATGCGTAGGTTGGGGGTTCAAGTCCCTTCGCCGGCTCCAGCCCCTACTCTTCAGTTTTCCGTAGTCCGGTAAACGCCCTTCACCGTCTTGGTAGTGGCGTCCACCACGACGACGACTTCGTCGCCTCGATTGAATGCTTCGGGACCCGCCGACTTCGCCATAACGCGAAGGTCCGCGGACGAGCTCAATTTCAGAGCCACGGTACCCTGATCGTTCGTATTGAGAACGATCCGTTCCGAGGACGGCACAAGTGTCACCAGAGTACCGACCAAGACGCCGTGGCGGGGCGGAACCAGCACACCGATATCCCGAAGAAACCGCTCGGGGTCGCTGACGGCTCCCAGCACAGGAGCGGCCGCTAGGAACAGAATCATGAGTCCAACTAAGAACACTGCCGAAACTTTGGTGCAAGACATGGCGCATTTACCTCCTCAGGTGTCGTCAATCGGTAACAATTGGATCCTTCAATCTTGAGCTCGGATCTCCACCCATTACGTACCCGCAAG
Organism: Acidobacteriota bacterium; assembly: GCA_033811955.1. Taxonomy (GTDB): domain Bacteria; phylum Acidobacteriota; class UBA6911; order RPQK01; family JAPXNP01; genus JAPXNP01. The sequence continues at coordinate 3,415 of JAPXNP010000183.1, read as the reverse complement.
ACTCCCATTGATCTTTTGACACATCCAGGCCCGTTTCGTTTATCGGCAATTCTCAGCGGGACTTTAGCCCGACCCAAATCTTCACCTGCTGTTCTCAAAACCCCGCCGCCTGCGTGCTTGTGTCGCAGGTTTGCTGCATACTGGAAGCCGCATGTTGCACGATCGACGTCGTTTCTATCGCTGGAAGCTGCAAGCTCCCTGTCTTTGCATAGACGAGCACGGCAGCTTCACGGCGGACGTCTCAAATCTCTCGTTCGGCGGTGCGCGGGTCGAGAACCCGGCGCGGATCCCGGCCGAGGGTTCCGAGCTCCGGATCATCATCGTTCACGACGAAGGAAGCATCAGCCTAACGGGACACGTTTTCTGGGTCAGTCCGCCGGGAGAACCGCCGGCTTTCGGCGTAGAATTCTATGGATCCTTCCGTGAGCGAAGTCGAAATCTGCTCCCCTTGTTCCGCCGTCTCGAAAGCCTGGATGAGGAGGGTACGGAGCAGTCTTTCCAAGAGGATTGCAAACCTCTCTGAGGCTCCGGTTTTTTCGCGTGCCCATTGTCCGGGCGTGCTAACCTACTTGGCATGGACCACACCCGGAGGCGGTGGCTCCAAAGAGTCACTTTGGGTTCGCTGGGCATAGGAGCCGCCGGGACCGGTGCATTTGGTTACGGATCCCGCATCGAGAGTGAACGGCTGGAGCTTACGCATATCCGCATCCCACTCCCGTCCGAATGGGCGAGGTTGGCCGGCTGTCGCCTGGTCTGGATGTCGGACCTCCATTTGTACCCCCACACCCGGTTGCCGTACCTCGAGCGGGCTGCCGGCGCGGCTGCGTCCTTGGACCCCGACGTGCTCCTCCTGGGCGGTGATTATGTGCTTGAGACCGCCGGCGCCGTGGGCGAGTTGGCACCGGTTTTAGCGGCGGTCCCAAGCCGTTTCGGCCGTTTCGCCGTTCTGGGGAACCACGACATCTGGGAGGGACGCGAAACCGTGGAGGCGGGGCTGGCCGATCACGACATTGCCCTACTCACAAATCGGTCGGTCCGCCTGGAGTTTCGGGGCGGGTATTTTTACCTGGCGGGAGTCGACGACTGCTGGAGCGGGACCCCGGATCTGCAACTGGCCCTTCGGAACTGCCCCGAAGAGGCTCCGGTGATCCTGCTCTCGCACGAGCCGGATCCGGCGGATGAGTATGCGAACGATCCCAGAATCTTTCTGCAAGTGTCGGGGCACAGTCACGGAGGGCAGGTGCGGTTTCCCGGGTTGGGCTCCCCTTTTCTGCCGCCTTTCGGACGAAAGTACCCCATGGGCCTCTACCGGGTCCGTTCCGCGTGGCTCTATACGAACCGAGGCGTCGGCGTGACGGCTCCGATACGGCTTAACTGCCGACCCGAGATCACCCTTTTGGAACTCGTAGACGGGAGGAGCTTCGCCGATGAAGCGGCGTGACGACATGGAGGACCTGGAGGTTGCATGCTACGCAGGTTACAAGGGCGACGAATACCCTCGCAGCTTCCGCCTCGGGGAAAATCGCCGGGACGTCCGCGAGGTGCTGGATCGATGGTACGGCCCGGATGATTCCTACTTCAAAGTCCGCGCCGACGACGGCAATGAGTACATTCTGCGGCGCACGGCTGAAGGGACGTGGTCGTTGGCAGCCTTTCGCCGCGAACGCGTAAGCTGATTCGGGCACTTTTGCAGGGCCTCCTTGTGGAAAGGGAGACCGTCTTCGCTCGCCGCGTCCTTGACGGCGGGTTCCGAGAGCCTCGCAGGACCGACGAAAATAACAGAAGAATTTGCGTTCCTCAGGTGGAATCCGTGGGTGACGACGACTGCACGAACGACACCGGGCATGTCTTTTTTCGCGGTTCTCCGGTTTTGGACTCTCGCTTTCGCATATCAAGATTCAATTTTCCACCCGGCTTCATGCCTTAGGTACGGCCTGGACCGCGGTTGCAATTCCGTTTAGCATGCCGTCCTGAGGTGGAGGTGAAATCAGTGCGTAATCTGCGAGTGGCCGCCGTCCAATTTGAGCACGTCAACGGTGACAAGAGCTACAACCTGGGTCGGGTGCGGCACTTTGCAGCCGCGGCCGCCGCCGAAAAGGTGCAGGTGTTGACCTTTCCGGAGTGTTGCGTGACCGGCTATTGGTTTCTGCGACATTTGTCCCGCTCCGAACTGGAGCGCTTGGCGGAGCCGGTCGGCGGACCTGCGACGCAGGAACTGCTGACGCTGGCCCGCAGGTACGGAATGATGATCGGTGCCGGGTTGCTGGAAATCAGCCCGACTCGGGACCTGTACAACACGTACGTGGTAGCCACACCCGAAAGGGAGATTTTCGCGCATCGGAAGCTCCACGCCTTCATTCACCCGGACGTGCGGTCCGGGAACCGTTTCACCGTGTTTCACTGGAGGGACACCTGTTTCGGCGTTCTGATCTGCTACGACAACAACCTGATCGAAAATGTGCGTATCTGCGCTCTCCAAGGAGCCGAAGTGCTTTTGGCGCCCCATCAGACCGGCGGATGCCGCTCGGCCAATCCTCACACCATGGGCTTGGTGGACAGGACGGCGTGGGACAATCGCCACACCGACCCCGCCGCCGCCGAGGCGGAATTGCGGGGACCGAAAGGCCGAGGATGGATCCTGCGCTGGCTGCCGGCGCGGGCTCACGACAACGGCTTGTTCGTGGTGTTCAGCAACGGCGTAGGCGTGGACGACGACGAGATCCGCACCGGCAATTCGATGGTCCTTGATCCCTACGGCAGGATCCTGGTGGAGACATGGAAGGCCGGGGACGACATGGTTACGGCCGACCTGGACGCCTCCCTTTTAGAAGAATGCACCGGTAGACGCTGGATCCGTACCCGCAGACCGGAACTGTACCAGCTTCTGTCTCAGCCCACGGGGACGGAAGTCGACGTCCGTCAGGTTCGCTTCGATGAGAAAGGGGTATAAGCTGCGGCGCCACCGGTGCCGGGTGGAATCTCCTGGTGCGGCCGAAACGTCCCTAGTGGATTGGCCTTCTCTCGTACCGGGGGCGAAACCAGATATGTGGGGCCCGGCGCGGTCCACGGCGGCCGGGCCGGCCTTCTTATCCGCGCGGGTCAATGCAATATAATGAGCTGCAAACAGAGATTCGAGTGGGCGGCGTTTCTTTAAGAGTGTCTGAGTGTAAAGGTCATGCGTTAGAGCGGGGAAGTTCAGACATCGGAACGAGCTGGTGGCTCCGGTCACTCGATTTGGTTCGCACATTGATTTTTCGAATTCACTCGAACGAACCAGGACAGCGAAGGAGGAAAAGATGCTAGCGCGAGTGGGTCAGCCGGCCGTTGATTTCGAAGCCAACGCCTACATCGAAGGCGTGGGCCTCAAAACCGTCAAGCTTTCCGATTACCGGGGCAAATGGGTCGTCCTTTACTT
>JAPXNP010000182.1:0-4915 GCA_033811955.1 Acidobacteriota bacterium | reverse complement strand
TCAACAGGCACCAGAAACCGCCATGGCGGCGAACTTCTCGGGTGAGTAGCTCATACGTACCCATTCCCCACTCCCTCCCATACACACGATTGAAGAAGACTGGGAAATCCAGCCCACATCAACCTTACTCCGCAGTTTCCCCTCTTTGCAACGACCCAGGTTTCGATTATGCCGCCCACTCCGGCTCTTGGCCGCATGCTCGGCACACAGCCTGGTGTGCTGCGATCACTCGCCGCCGATGCAACCCCTTGACGCTTCATCCGTCCAACCCCCCCGAAACTTCCCTGCCCCGGTTGGCCGACACAAGAACTTCCCAACCGAAGTCACTTCGACAGGTGAACGGTATCTTGCGCATAGATCAAGGGGCATGCTGATTCTGAAGTTAGTTCCACCGGGACGACCCGAAGGGCTGCAAGGTAGGTGCAACACGGGCTTTCCAGCAGAAGGCCCGAGCTCTCTTTGTAAGGAGCTGCATCGAGGACAGTTCGCAGCTACTAGGACGAATCCAAAGCCCCGGGACGGGCGGCACACTCCAAAGTGGAAGTTGCACTCCCGCAAAATCTGGACGTGCATACCGGGGTGTTCCAGGAGCGTTGTCGCGGGCGTTCTCCACGCCGATTTGCCGTGACGTGGTGGACTCCGGAGCCCTCGCCCGAGAGAACGGCGCCCGCGAAAACGGCGTTTGGGGGGCGGTCCTGATGCGCTTGGGAGTGCGATCCTCGCAGTACTTACCGAATATATCGAGGCGCACTTTCAACAGCCGGGAGTATGGGCAACCATTCAAATTACCAACAACCCACACATTCAACAGAACTTACCGCCAAAATCGGAGCAAAATTCAATACAACTTCGCTTTCTAGCAATCGGCTGTCGACAGAGGTACAAAAAGACACAAGTTTAGACTGGTTATCCGCCTGCTGGAGTGGTACAAACTAGACCAGTAAACCGCGCAGAAGAGCGGTTTCTTGTTTCGGGGGTCAAACCATACAAGGGGGGTACGCACCATGACTGTACGTTTTGCAGTTGTACTGCAGTCCGGGAGGGGTCTTTTCACTTCGCCGCCGGGCGGGAGAGACAAGAAACGGTCCAGCCGCCGGCTGGGTGCTTTGGTGATCGGCCTGCTGGCCATGAGCTGCAATTCCAGCAGTCCCGGCCGGACTCCAGAGGAGGGGGAATTGTCCAAAGGTCGTGCCACAACGAAGTACGGCGTCCTGCAAGGCGTCGTCGATTCCGGCATCGTGGTCTTCAAGGGAGTGCCCTTTGCCAGGCCTCCGGTAGGTGATCTGCGCTGGAGAGAACCTCAACCTCCGGAGTCCTGGACCGGCGTTCGCCCGGCGGAGAACTTCGGACCCCGCTGTATGCAGCGGCCTATCTTCGGTGATATGAACTTTCGCTCGAGCGGCATGAGCGAGGACTGCCTTTACCTGAACATATGGACATCCGCGAAAACGGGGCTGGAGAAGCTTCCCGTTTTAGTCTACTTCTACGGCGGGGGCTTTGCCGCGGGAGACGGGTCCGAACCTCGCTATGACGGCGAGGTTATGGCGCGAAAGGGAATTGTCGCCGTCACCGTGAACTATCGCCTGACGGTCTTCGGTTTTCTAGCTCACCCCGAGCTAACCGCGGAATCGCCCCACAAGGCGTCGGGCAACTACGGTCTGCAGGATCAAGCGGCGGCTCTCAGGTGGCTCTACGAGAACATCGCAGCCTTCGGCGGTGATCCCCAGCGGATCGTCATCGCCGGCGAGTCGGCGGGTTCCGCCTCGGTCAGCGCTCAAATGGTTTCGCCCCTCTCAAAAGATCTCATTGCCGGCGCAATTCTTTCGAGTGGAGCCTTGGGCGGGGGACCTTGGGCGTCACCCTTGAGTGAGGCTGAACAACGAGGTGTACAGTTTGGCGAACAGATCGGGAAAGAGAGCTTGGCGGAACTTCGGGCCATGCCCGCCGAAGAGCTCCTCGAGGCCACGGCAAGAGCTCAGATGCTCTTCTTCGGACCTATCGTGGACGGCTACTTCCTGCCCGAGGATCCCATGAAAACCATGCAAGCCGGGAATCAGGCGCGGGTGCCCTTACTTGGCGGCTGGAATTCGGAGGAAATGAACTACCGGATGATCCTCGGCAACGCCGAGCCCACCGTGGAAAACTTCAAAGCCGCTTTGCAGCGCTTGTATGGCGAAAACGCCGACGAGGTCTTCCGGGTCTTCTCGGCCTCCAACGAAGAGGAGGTGATCGAGGCGGCTACCGATCTGGCCGGCGCCCGATTCATTGCACTGGGTACTTGGAAATGGCTCGAAGTCCACGCCGAGACCAGTGATCATCCCGTATTCCGTTACTTATACGCGCGTCCCCGCCCACCGATGCGTCCCGAAATGGGTGACGCCGTGCCCGGTCTGGCGGGAGGTGTGGTTCGCGGCGAGCAAGCGAGGGCGGCTCAGCCGCCACCGGCACGTGGTGCGGTCCACTCGGCCGACATCGAGTACGCCATGGGGAACCTTCCTACGAACCGGGTCTATGATTGGCAGTCGGAAGATTACAAGGTCTCCACCATTTTTCAGCGCTTCTACGAAAATTTCGTCAAGACCTCGGATCCGAGCGGACTGGGTGTTCCCGACTGGCCGGCGATCAACGGACGGCAACCCCGTCCGGTAATGATCATCGACGTGAACACTCGGGTGGAGCCGGAAAGACACCCGGAACGTTACCCGCTCCTGGACCGGCTTCCCCCGGAAGTCGGCCCGAGACAGTAGCTCCGCCTCGCTCGTCGGGGATCATCCGGCAAAGATCACCAGAGGCGCCGAGGCGGCAGGTCGACACGGCGTGCAAGATGAGGTGATGCAACTGGAGGTTTGAATCCAAGGGAGGGCCGGTTATGAACGTGAGAACATTTACCCTGGGTTTGCTTAGTTTTCTCTTTGCCCTGGCACCTATGGCCGCCCAAGACGAGGTAATCCGCCTTTATTCCGGAAAGGCTCCGGGGTCCGAAGATTGGGACTGGCAGGAGAAGGAGCTTCAGGCCCCGCCGGGAGGCGACCGGGTCGTATACAACGTGGTGGACCCCACCTTGACCGTCTTCCGTCCTCATGAAGGAACCGCCACAGGGACCGCCGTGATCATTTGTCCGGGAGGGGGCATGCACGCCCTGGCCGTGGATCACGAAGGTTATGACGTGGCCCGTTGGTTGGCGGAACGCGGGGTAGCGGGATTCGTACTCAAGTATCGGCTTCTCCACTGCGAGACGGACAATCCTTTCCAAGAGATGTTCTCGAAGGGTCCCGGCATCAACGAGGCCGTGGCCCCGGTGGTGAAATTGGCCACGGACGACGCCAAGACCGCGATGCGCTACGTTCGGGAGCATGCCGCCGAGTACGGCGTCGAGATCCACAAGATCGGCATCATGGGCTTCTCGGCGGGAGGAGCGATTACCGCTTCGGTGGCTCACACCTACGACGCTGCAACCCGACCCGACTTCGCCGCGCCCATCTATGCAGCCTACGTGTGGGCTCTCAAGGAACCCGTGAAATCCGACGCCCCCCCTTTGTTTGTCGTGGCCGCCACCGAAGACCAGTTGCGGCTGACTCCTCAGAGCATCGAGATCTACGAAGCCTGGTATGAGGCGAGCAAGCCCGCCGAACTTCACCTGTTTGCGAGGGGCGGGCACGGGTTCGGGTTGCGTAAACAGAACCTTCCCACCGACCGTTGGATCGAACTGTTCCATGACTGGCTCGGGGTTCAAGGGTTTCTAAAGTAGGTCCGCACGCGAATTCGAAGCCTTGAAAAGCCTGACGGTATCCATGCCGTTTGCGTGAGTGGGGCATTTGCAGGTTTCGGCGGACACCGGGCGTGGTAGGACCGGTTTGCGTCGCGGTTCCCCTTCGGGCAGACTAACGACATGTTTCGCCGATACCGTTTACCCTCGTTCTTGGTTTCGGTCTGCTTGGCCCTCGCCGCGTACGGTCTTGCTTGGGCGGTGGCCGCGCCGGGTCAAACCGGGGAAGGGCCGGTTTCCGCGGCGGCCTCATTTCTGCCCGTTTCGGTGTGGTACGCCGGCGGTAAGGCCCGAGCTCCCATGCTCGAGCCGATCACCGAGCAGAGCCGCGAGCGATGGCGGAAGGACCTGCAACAGATCAAATCTCTTGGATTCAACACCGTCCGGACCTGGGTGGAATGGACGGCCAACGAGCGTAGACCCGGTGAATACGGGTTTCCCCAGCTTGAGCTCCTGGCGGAGCTGGCCCAGGAGATCGGGTTACGCTTCTTCGTGCAGGTATACACCGACTCCGCGCCCGACTGGGTGGCCGGTCAGTGGCCTGACGCTCGTTTTGTGGCGCAGGACGGAAGCGTCATCACCCCTCAGTCGGCACCCGGGTATTGTTTCGATCATCCCGAGGTTCAAGGGAAGATCCTGCAATTCTATAAGCAGGCTGCCGGAGTCGCTTCGCAGTACCCGAATTTCGTAGGGTGGGATCTCTGGAGTGAACCTCACATTATCAACTGGGCGATCATCGACTTCGTGCCCAACGCTTCATTTTGCTATTGTCCCTGGACACAGAAGCGGTTTCGGGAGTGGCTACAAGAGAAATACGGCACTCTGGAACGCCTCAACGAGGCATGGTATCGGACCTTCGACAGTTGGGAGCAGGTGGAAGCGCCTCGCTTCGGGACAATCCTCAGCTACACCGACTTCATCGACTGGAAGCTCTTCATTCGCGACAAGCTCGCCGAGGATTTGCGACTACGGGCCGAAGCGGTGAAGTCGGTCGCTCCGGACCACGTCGTGACCAGCCATGCGGCGGTACCCGGACTGTTTACATCACCTCTCATGGGCGTCGGCGCTCCGGATGACTGGCTTATGGCCCAAACCGTCGATTTTTGGGGAACCTCGATCTATCCCAAGCACTCATTTCCGCAACAGCAC
>JAPXNP010000181.1:0-4926 GCA_033811955.1 Acidobacteriota bacterium | reverse complement strand
GATCCCGCCTCCCCAGATACGGGCGTATTTGAAATGATCGACCAAATCCTTGTGGATTGCGGCCGCCGCGTCGAGCACGGTACTGCCCTGCGCGAGCACGAACGGAGTACCGTCCCGCCTGGGTTTGCCCGCCCGAGGCTTAGTGTACACACGGACGACTCTCAGCCGGCGAAAGAGTTCCACCCGGAACCACTCCAGGTCTTCCTGTGAGCGCACCGAAAAGGGTCGTGACGCAAACTGCCCGGCGTACAATTCACGCCATCCTTCATAGTTGTCCGTCCCCTGAGGGGCGTCCACTTTGTTGCCCAAAATGAGGAGGCGGCTCTCCGGGTCGGGGGGCAATTTGAAACCGCGCGATCGCAACCTCTCGAGCACATACTCAGTCTGGTCTAGAAGAAAGGGGTCGTTCACGTCAAAGACGAGGATTCCCACTGGAGCCTGCTCGAAGACCGCCATTTGCCAAGGTTCGTATACCTCGGCGGCCAACGGCGGCATGTCCACAAGCTGGATCTGCACGTCTTCGAACTGCATCATTCCGGGAACCGGTACACGGGTCGCAAAAGGAAAATCGGCGACCTCTACATCAGCGTTCGTCACGGCGGCCACCAACGACGATTTGCCTGCGTTGGGAGGCCCCCAGACAACGCCTCGTCCAATACCCTCCTTCTCGATATAGTAGAACGGTCGCTTCGACGTCGGTCCACTCTTCTTTTGGCTTTCCTTCCGAAGTTGGGAGAGTCGCCTTCGCAGGTCGGCCTGCATCTTCTCGGTGCCCTTGTGCTTCGGAATGACCCGCAGCATCTCCTCCAAGGCGGCGATCCTTTCCTGAACCGTCTCCGCCGCCTTAAAGCGTTCCTCGGCGTCGTGATACTCGGGCGTCAGATTAGCCGGCACGGCTCTTCCATTATAGAAATCTCCAACACGCACTGAGGCGCATCGGTTTCCATAATGCGACAGGAAGCCGGGAGATCACTGGCGCCCCGTCCGTATTCCTGGCGGCTTTTCAGTAACTGCCGAGGCCTTGGGAGCACAAGGCTTGACCTCGCACCGGGCCGTCAAAGTGCGAGCATTTCGTAACACCGAAAAGCCGGTTGAGGCTCTTTCTTGCCGCTCGGCTCGGTCTCAAGTGTTCCGGAACCCGCCGGCATCGGCAGGTTGGGGACGGACCGGTTGTCTTAGTAGCGGATCAGGAGAAGGCTGGTTTTTCCGGTTCCTTTTGGGAATTAGTAGTTCCAGCGGCTGATCAGGGTACGCAAAACGGCGGCGGGTCGAAAATGTTGGGGCCGGGCTGCGTTTTCCGCCTCAAGGAAGCGCAAGAAAGTTGTAACTGCGCTAACATGAAACAGTCGGTGCCGGAGTCCTCCGTGCGGCAGCAACGGTCGCTTACGCTTGCGAAGCGACCGGTTATCCAAGAACCGTTCGAATCGGGAAGACGAAGGAAAGATGCAGTCGGGAGCAAGCTGGCTATTCACTCTCTTCTTGCTCGGTGCGGTTGGTGTTGGGGACCTTCCCCAGTTTCAGGACGTTCGCAACTGGGGTCGAGAAGATTGCTTGCGGATACTGACGGAGTCTCCCTGGGCTGCGAAAGAAACGTCGATCAGAATCGTCGGGGGGGTCGGGAGCGGCGTACAGGGTGAGAAAGAGATCTACAACACCTTCTACGTGCGGCTGTTCTCAGCGCGGCCGGTCCGGTTCGCCTATCTGCGTCTGCTCCAACTGACCGGCAACCTTTCCGAGCAAAGGAAGCGGGACCTCTCCGAGCTGTCGACTGGGGCGGATGCGAAGTCCGTCTTTGAACGGTGGATTGTCGTGAGCGTGACCTTCCGATGCAACGATCCACGGGAACAGGCTCGGATCGAGCGTTTCTTTCAAACCGAAACTACTCGAACCATGAAGACCCGGGCGTTCCTTTCAACCGACAAACATCCTCGAATCGAACTGGCTGCGTATTATCCTCCGCAAAATCAACTGGTCGGAGCAAAGTTCGTCTTTCCCCGGTATCTGGGAGGCGAGCCTGTCGTCACTGCGGAGGACCGCGCCGTGGTGTTCGAGTTCGACACACCCGTCTCGGGTCCAGAACTTAGGGTTCGTTTTGAGGTTCCGAAACTGCTCGTCGGAGGTGAGCTGGAGCTGTGACTCGAAGATCGACTTGGCGAGTCTGGGTCCTTCCGGCGATCTTACTCTGGGCTTTTGAGGGCGCGGGGTTCGGTACGGTGGTCGAGGGAGTGCTGCGCGGAGTGGACGGACGACCGGCGGCCGGGGTGGCCTTCTATTTCACTGACCAGGGAGGGAACCTCGTCGGCACAGTGGTTACCGACTTGTCGGGGGCTTTTCGCGTAGCCGTAGATCCGGGAAGCTATGAGATCAGAACGTCTCTGGACAGGTCTGCCGGGCCTCTGGCGGAGCTTGCCGTCGGGCGGCGACCGACGTTACGAATGGACCTGCAGTTGCCCGACGGCTCCGGCGCTGCACCTCCGAAGCCGAGGGAAGAACAAAGTTCCGCTTCCGACTCCGAGCGCGCGCTGGAGACCATCGGCGATCTGGATCGCGACTGGGGGTACAACCTACCCGACGACGTTCTGGAGGCCGTCAACCCGTTTTCTTACCGAAAGCAGGGGCGATTCTACGGGTCGCTGTATGAGTTCCACCGCAATGATAACCTCGACGCCCGCAATTTCTTTGATCCTGTCGGGGAGCCGCTTCCCGAGTACAAGAGGAACCAGTTCGGAGCCACGTTCGGCCTGCGGGTCAGTCCGGACCTGGCACTTCAGGGAGCTTACGACGGGCTCCGCATCGCTCAGGGGTCCACGTTGTTGGCCCACATACCGACCGCTGAAATGAAGCGGGGCGACTTCTCCGCTGCAGGTTTTGTAGTGCGAGACCCCTTAACCGGCGAACCGTTCGCTGGTAATCGGATTCCCGAAGATCGCATCAATCCGGTGGCGAGGCGCTTGCTGGATGTTCTGCCCGATCCCAATCGCGCCGATCCGGATCGCAATTTCGTCAATAACGATCCCATCGTCCGCAACCAGAATCACCTGAACGTTCGGGTTGATTGGCAGAGGAGACCTCGAACCTCTCTTAGCGGCGAGTACTATTACACGGGCGTAAAGCGTAACCAAGTGCGTGCCGTCCCACAATTCGGTTCTGAAACCACGGAGCGCCACCAGGAGGGATCTCTGGCCTACGATCGGACCCTCAATGAGCGGTTGTCGATCTACAGCCGGGTGGAGGTAGGAAGAAACCGAAGCATGACCTTGTCCCAAAACGCTGGACGCGCTGGATTGCTTGCGTCCCTGGGGATTGAAGGACTGGAGCTTCTGGACCCCTTGGAGGAGGGTTATCCTGCATTTTATCTGACCGGATACGCCAATTTTGGGGATGTCAGCTCGCCCGATATCGGTATCCGCAACCGGGTGAGTTGGGACGGTTCGCTGACGTACGCGACGAACCGACATACGTTGGAGGGCGGTGTCGCGCTGGATTATGATCAGCTGAACAACTACCAGTCCGACGGGCTGCATCGAGGAAGCTTCAGCTTTACCGGTGACTACAGTGGGGATGCATTCGGCGATCTGTTGCTCGGCTATGTTAAGACGGCCGACCGGGGTATCGGCTCCAATCGGGCGGACCTTCGACGACTCCGTTGGGAGGTGTTTTTTCGCGATCGGTGGAGGATCTCACCTCGTTTTGAGACGACCTTGGGGGTGTCGTACCGTCTCACTCCGCCGTACCACTCAATTGCCAATAACGTTTCCACACTTTATCCCTTGATTCTGGAGCCGCCGCCGGCCGCGGAAGTGGTTGTCGCCGGTTCGGAGAGGGCGAAACAACTCGGTTTTACCGAGGCCGGGACCCTCATTTTCCCCGACTGTAACGACTGGGCGCCCAACATCGCTGTGGCCTATGCTCCTTTGGGAAACAATCGACTCGTTTTTCGTTCCAGTTACTCGATCTGGTACGACTCGCCAAGCGATTGGACGTTCATCCGTTCGTTGACTCGGAATTACCCGTTCTATTACGTTCAGACCGTCGAAGCCGGGACGGAGAGAATCATCCCACTCCACGACGCCTTCAGTGAAGTGAACCAGCCCGAGCTTACGTTCGAAAGTATTGAACCGCACCTCAAGAACCCCATGACCCATTCCTGGCGTTTGGCGATGGAAAGCGAGCTCAGCTCCAACTGGAGCCTCGAGATTGCTTATCAGGGACGCCGCGGCGTTAACGTGCTCCGTCGAATCCCTGCGAATGTCCCGGCGCCGGGCCCCGGAACCCTGCAGGAGCGTCGTCCCAGTCCCAATTTCGGGCGGCTTGACGTAACCACGAGCGGGAGCTCCTCGTGGGGTCACAGTCTCGATATCTCGGCCGAACGGCGCCTGGCTGACGGAGTGTCCTTACAGTCGGGCTTCGACTGGAACCGCTTCTTGGACGAAACTTCTTCGGGCGATCCACAGAATCCTCGCGACCTCCGGGCGGAGAAAGCGACGGTCTCTTGGATTCCACGGCGTCGCCTTTACTTGAATTACATTGTCGATCTCCCTCTCGACTTCGTGTCCCGGATGCTGGCACTTGACGGGTGGGGCGAGGCTGTCTTTCAGGGGTGGCGACTTTCCGGCATCACCCAGATCCAGGACGGACGGCCGCTGACGGTAAGGGTTCCGGGAGATCCGAACAACGACGGTGTTTACGGTGATCGGCCCGACCGGATAGGAGACGGTGCACTGCCCCCGTCCCAGCGCAATGTCGACGCGTGGTTTGATACTACCGCCTTTGCTCCTCAACCCGCCTACGGGTTTGGAGACTCCGGTCGTAACATCTTGTTGGGACCGCCGTACCAGAGCTGGGACATCAGCGTCATCAAGAACCGACAACTTAAGGACGGCGATCGCCTGGAGCTCCGAGTGGAACTGTTCAACGCCTTCAACC
>JAPXNP010000180.1:0-4941 GCA_033811955.1 Acidobacteriota bacterium | reverse complement strand
TACGCTGTGGGGTAGTTCCAGCGGAAATTCCACCGCCGTGCATATCCTTTCCTACGCGTTCCTCTCTGCTCCGCGTTTTCGTGAGGCGTTCCGCCGCCTGAGTTCCCGAATGCGATTCTTGCCATCATCGTGCGTGCGTCCCCGCGAAAGGTGGTCCGCCTCAGAGGGTGTAGGGCTCCTTCGGACGCTCTCGGCTGAAACAGACTGGAGTTTGCCGCAGCTCGAAGAAGTATAGCCCCAACTCAAGGGCCGCCGACCCGAACAAAGTCCCGCCAGGCGTCGCCCAGTTCCGTAATGACATCACCTGCGGCGAGGGCCTCCTCGCCGCAGCGGGCGGCGGCCCGATCGCCGGCCCGCCCATGGAGCAAGACACCGGTACAAACGGCTCCGGTGACGAATTCTGCGTCCGGAAGATTTCTGAGGTTCTCCCGTCCCAGCATCGAGACTAGAACCCCGGTCAGGACGTCACCCATCCCGGCCGTCGCCATCCCCGGATTGCCGAAAGGCGAGACGAAGACTCGTCCTTCGGGGTCCGCCACGATGCAACGAAAGTCTTTCAGAACCAGCCAGACACGCCGCTCCACGGCGAAGGCTCGAGCCAATGCCGGGCCGTCCGCCAGGATTTCCTCAATCGGCCGGCCGGTCAAGCGGACAAACTCGCCCGGGTGAGGTGTCAATACCAAGGGCTTCTGTACGCGGTTTCTCAGCTGGTGGGCCGCGCCGGCGAAAGCATTGAGACCGTCGGCGTCGATGACAAGAGGGACCGGGCTCTCTTCGACGACGCGGTGCACGAAGCGCAGGGTTCGGGGGTGCGTTGTCAGCCCGGGGCCCAAGGCTGCTGCGTCCAGCCTTGCAAGTCCTTCCACGACCGGCGCGGTGCCGCCATCATCGAATGAACCTTGGTCGGTGGAGGGGAAACCTTCGGTCATGATTTCCGGATGGAAGCCCGCGATACAGTCCTGAACGCGCCCCGGGCAAAACACGGTGACGAGCCCCGAACCGGCCCGTAATGCAGCGCACGATGCCAGTCCGGCGGCACCGGCTTTGCCTAAACTGCCTGCGACAACGGCGACGTGCCCGTAGGTCCCTTTATGAGAAGAGGCCGGGCGTCCCGGGTACCAGTTCAGCACATCGGCCGGCTCCAGCCAATGAAGCTGAAGGTCAGGGCGCTCCATCAGGGACTTGGGCGTTCCGATAGCCGCTACCTTGATCTCTCCGAAGGACTTCCGGTTGCGGTTGAGGGCGTGGGCAATCTTGGGCGCCGTGAAGGTGACGGTTACGTCGGCCCGAACGCACAAGGGAGGCGGCTCGATTTGGTCGGAAGGCATGCCGGAAGGGATGTCCACCGCCAAAACAAAGGCTCTGCTATGATTCATAGCCTCCACAACGCGGGCGTAGAGACCTCCCAAAGGTTTGGTGAGGCCTGTTCCCAGTAGCGCATCCACCAGGACGTCGTAAGCTTCGAGCCGCGAAGCTACATCCTGCCGGTCGGACTCGCCTGGAATTTCGTGAACGGAGAGTCCGTGAGCCCGCAGTGCACGGTAGTTGGTGGCTGCGTCACCATGAAGTTCCTCCGCTCGGCCGAAAAGATAGACGTCCGGAGTACTGCCATGCTGATGTAACTGGCGCGCGAGGACCATCCCGTCACCACCGTTATTACCTTTGCCGCAGAGAACCGCGATCCGCCGGCGGTCGAGGTCGGGAAAGCGCTCGCGGAGCGCCGACCACAGCTGGAAGCCCGCATTCTCCATAAGCACGAGGCTGGCGACGTATGCTTGCTCGGTGGTAAGACGATCAATTTCCCTCATTTGGGAAGCGGTAAGGATTTTCCGCATGGCTTAAACCTTTCGATTGAAACCTTCGGCCCGTGTGTCTGTCTCTACATGATAGGGCAAGCGAATGGGAAGCGCCCACCAGGAAGAATGCATGGGACGACTTTCGCTCGTCGCCCGCGAGTTCCAACGATTTGGTCAGAGGGTCTATAATTGGGAATGCAAGGAGAGCCATCGTGAACAGGCAAGGCTTGGTTTCCCTGCTGGTGTTTTTCAGCTTGGCGAGTTTTGGGAATGCTTTGGCCGGGCGCAAACACGGCGACGTGGAGAACATCGGTAACCGCAACATCAACGGTCGGGTTGCGCTGATCTTCCCCAATTTTGTCTCCCTGGAGAGAGAGATCCAGATCGGCCAGCAGTATGCCCAGTACTTCGAGCAGACCGCCCGACTGGTGGAGGATCCGGTGGTCCAAGAGTACGTTGACCGAGTCGGCCAGCACATTGTGAAGCACTCCGACGCTAAAGTACCTTTCGTCATCAAAGTTGTGGATACGGACGAGGTGAACGCTTTCGCTTTACCCGGCGGCTATTTCTACGTGAACAAGGGACTGATTCTGGAGGCGGACAACGAAACCGAGTTGGCGGGGGTGATGGCCCACGAGATCGCCCACGTGGCGGCCCGGCACGCCACGGAACGGATGACTAAATCGCAGTTGTTGCAATTCGCGGCGTTTCCGGCCCTTTTCGTGGGAGGGTATTGGGCCCAAACGGCGATTTATAACGGTTTGGGTATGGGCTTGTCCCTGGCCGTTCTTGGGATCACTCGGCAGTCGGAGGCGGAAGCGGATCAACTGGGAACTCAATATCTGTGGAACAGTGGTTACGATCCCTACGGATTCGTGACGTTCTTTGAGAAGTTGCAGGCTCGGGAGAAGGACAAGCCGGGGAAGTTTGCCAGCTTTTGGCGCACTCATCCACCGGTGGAAGACCGAATCGAGAAGGTTCAGGAAGAGATATCGTACTTACCTCCGAAGGACGAGTACGTCGTCAGTACGTCGGACTTCGACCGGGTGAAGGCGCGCCTGATTGCTCTGGATAGCAAGTTGGTGGCGGCGGGCTCCCAACAGGAGGGTGGCAGCAAACGTCCCACCTTGAAACGTAGGACGAGCACGGACCGGTCGGAGCAAGAGGAGCCCAGCCTAAAGCAGGATCGGCCTTCGTTGAAGCGCCCGAGCCTCAAGAAGGAGGCGGACGACGACACGGGGGACGATTCCCGGTGAGTTTGCGCTCACGGATCCGGTTTCTCCTCTCACCTAGCATGCGTGGAGTCGAGGATCTTTCTTCTTTGGGGGCCTCAAGGTTCTTTCCACTTTGAGTGAGCTTGAAGGTTGGCCTGTCAGTAGGTGCGGAGAGGCCGTCGGGGGGGTGATTTCGGCCTCTCGCCCGAAAGTTGTTGAAACATTTTCCCGGTTCGCTTCGTAATCAGGTTGTCGAAACATGATGTTGTCGATCCACCGGCGGACCGGTGGTGATTTTATCTAAAGTCTCAACCTAGGGGATGGAGCTGGAGATGAGAAGACTCGTCAACCTGATCGTTGTCACCCACTTGGTCTGGACGGGGAACCTTTGGGGACAAATTACCACGACGCCGAACACGTCTTCGCAGGCTAAAGATGTGCGGGAAGTCCAAACGCCGGAAGCCTACGGTGACCGAGTCCGGCGGGAAGGACCATTTTTGGAGATCTCTTTACGGGACGCCATTCGAATGGCTCTGGCCAACAACCTACAGCTGGAAATAGAGAATTACAACGAGGACTTCAACCGTATGCGGGTCTTCGGTACCAAGGGGTACTACGACCCGGTCCTTCAACTGAGTTTCGGCTGGAACTCCACGAAGCGGCCCAGCACCAGTGTATTGGACGCCGGTGCCAGTATACCGACGTCGATTTTCAAGCGTTGGACCTTCTCCTCGACGGTGTCGCAAAACCTGCCAATGGGTAGCAGCCTTTCGATATCGTTTGATACGAACCGGAATACCAGCAACAGTGCGTTCACATTTATGAATCCTCAGTACGGTTCGAATTTTGATGTCTCGTGGGTCCAACCGTTGTGGCGAGGTTTTCGCCAGACGCAGACCGAGCGACAGCTGAAAATCTACAATTTGGATACCCAAATCAGTGACAGTCAGTTTCGCCAGCGGGTCTCCGAGGTGATTGAGCAGGTGGAGCGCCAATATTGGGAGCTGGTCTACGCCATCGAAAACTATGAAGCGCGCCGGAGATCCCTGGATTTGGCCATCATCCAGTATCGCAACAACGAGAAACGGGTGCAGACGGGAGTGATGGCCCCTATCGAAATCACCTCCTCCCGGGCGGAGGTGGCCACTCGGGAGCAAGAGATGATCCAGTCGGAGGTCCAGATCATCAATGCCCAAAACGGCCTAAAGGAGCTGTTGGCTCCTGATCCGAAAGCCCCGGTTTGGGGTATGACGTTGCTTCCCACGGAAAAGCCTCAGGCACGAGAAGTTACAATTTCGCTGGACGAGGCCGTGCAGCTTGCGGTCGAGCGGCGGCCGGAGCTGGAGCAGCTTCGGCTCGAGTTGGAGAAGAGCGATATCGACCGAAAGTATTACCGCAATGCGGGAAAACCCAGTGTTAACCTTCGCTTGGGTGTGACCAGCACAGGAACGGCGGGACGTGTTCTGGGCCAAGAAATCATCGATGTGAATAACGATGGAGTGCCCGAGGAGGTGCTTTACAATGTACCTCAGGTGGACAGCCCGTTCTACGGAGAGTTTGGTAAGTCGTGGCGTCAAACCTTCGGTTTCGATTTCTTAAGTTATGTTGCGGCGTTCGACGTGGAGATTCCTTTGCGGAACCGGAACAATGAATCCCAGCTCGCTCAGACCGTGTTGACGGAGCGTCAGAACATGAGTCGGATGAGGCAGCAGCACCAGCAGATTATGGTCGAGGTCCGGAATACTTTCGAGGAGATCCTGACCCGCAGGAAAGCCTTGGATGCGGCTCGTGTGGCTCGGGAGTTGTCGGAGGAGCAGCTGGCGGGGGAAACGAAGCGCTTTGAAGCCGGCTTGTCTACCAATTTCGAGGTGCTCCGGTACCAGCGCGATTTGGCGGACGCACAGGTCCGGGAACTGCGCGCTATCGTCGAT
>JAPXNP010000179.1:0-4956 GCA_033811955.1 Acidobacteriota bacterium | reverse complement strand
GTAGCCGGTGTAAGCTCGCAGCTGGTCTTGTTCGGCAAGGCGGCGCGCGAAGCGCGGATCTTGCTCATACCTGCGTAGAGAATGTCCTCCCCCCCAGCGCCAATAGGAGCGTCCCCCGATCTTGTATTCGAGCTCCAAGCTGGCGGTGTTTTCATCGCTGTTGCGACGAAGGGCGATGGTGTCATAGTCGAAGAACATCCCTTCGGGGGTGAAGACGATGCCCTGGAACAGGTTGAAGGTTGTGAAGTCGGGCGACCGTCGAAAGCGCTCGTTCAAGGTCAAGCTGAGTCGCTCTCCCCGCAGTTGCCAGTCGAAACCTGTTTCGTGGGATTCGGAATCGAGATCCAGCTCCGTGTCGACTCGGTTCAGCCCGAAACCGTAGTAGAGAGTGACGTCGGAATGGGCTCCCCGCGAGTGAAACTCGAGGTGAGGGTACAGTCCCCAGGTGAACACGTAATCGTCGGCGAGTTCCCCGACCCTGAGGCCCGACACGACGGGATTATCGTCGGCTCCTGCAACCGCATCGAGGCGCCCACTCAGGGTGTTGACCCGCTGGCCCGGTGCCGCGGTTGCGAGCATCCAACCCACCACGCCCATCATCCACCATCGCCGCTTAGTCATGCTCTTTCCTCCCCCGCCGTCTTGCCTCAACTAGACCCTGCAACTTGTAGCCCCAACCCCACAATCAACCACCCCTCAAACCCGAAACTTCATTCGCGATTCCTGAAACCTGAACCTTGAAACCTGAAACCCCTTGTATTCTCCAACCCCTCAAATCCCACTCCTGAAACCTGATTCTTATTAGGGTTCACGGCACGACCACCACGTCTCCTGAACGAAGCACGATGTTCTGTTCGGTGTTTTTCCCCTTGATGACGTCTTTGTAGTTAAAGTCGAGGTACATGTACTGGTCGCCGTAGGTTCGCACGACTTTTACGTCGCTCTCGTTGGCGAACTCGGCGAAGCCTCCGGCGAGGCTGAGGGCCTGCAGCACGGTGACCGGCTTTTCCAGCGTGAAGCTGCCGGGATTATTTACCTTGCCGGTCACGTAGATCCGGTAGTTGCGAATCTCTTCAACGATTACGGTGACGTTCGGGGAGGCGATGAACTGCTTGAGAAGTCCTTCGATCTTCTCCTTGAGCTCGGCCGGAGTAAGTCCTGCCGCTTGCAAGTCTTGCACGAGGGGGAAGGAAATGCGCCCGTCCGGCCGGACCAGGACGCGTCGGGAAAGATCGGGTTCCTTCCAAACGAAAACCTCGAGAATGTCGCTGGGTTGGATCACGTACAAGGGTGTGGGGCCTTCCGAGTCTTGAGCCCACAGACCGGAGGGCGCGCACAAAGCCAGCATGACGCCTAACCATGCGAAAGACGTTCGTGGGGAACAGCGCATCGGATTCTTCTCCCTGAGCCGGTTTGTCGATGCCGAGCACTCTCATTACACGGATCGTTCGACACACACGTTGAGCTTAAAACCTTTAGCAACAAGCGTACCAGAGCGGCATTCCGGCTGGAAGACTTCCACCTGACGCCGTCGGGGCCCAGCCGGTCCGAGCGCATGGGTACTTGCCCGCCACATATAGGAAGCCATTTGCTCAACCAGCGTACTGCGCTCCCGTGGTCCTGCGTATCACGGGCATCTTGCCCGTGATTGTGGTTCTTCCTCCAGCCACAGGCAGGGATGCCTGTGATACGTCTTGCCCGTGAGCCTGCTATTGCTCTGACTCCGTGGGGAGGTTGCCGGACCGGAGGACGGCCGTCTCGGCCGTCACCGAGACCGCGGGAGAATCGCCTACCCGCAGTCGCAGGCGACCGCGTACAACGTATAGCGACGGGGAACGCAGTACGCCGTACGGTGCACGGATCGAAAGCGGCGGCGGCGCTTCGCTCTGCCGCCGCGCTCCACAGAAGGTACGCGCCGCGCCGCAACAGTTGCGGTCGGGGCAAAGGAGCAAGTACAATGGAGAGCTTCTGAGTGGGGCTGTAGCTCAGTTGGAAGAGTACCTGAATGGCATTCAGGGGGTCACGGGTTCAAGTCCCGTCAGCTCCACCAACTTCCTTTCCTTACCGGAGCCGCAAGGCTCGTATGTGTACAGTTTGTCGATCCGGCTCACGGTGGGGAGCGATCGCCTCGAAGCGGCCGTCGTCTTCACCCTGCCGGCGGCCGTATAAAAACCGTGCGGCACGGCGGTTCTCAGCGGCCGGAGTAGAATGCCGCGGAAGCGCCGACCACAATCTCGCCGCCCGCCGTTCGGACCTGTGTGACAACCGAAACAGCGTCCAGGAATACATCAAGGCCAACGCCGCCATCGTCAAGATCAGTCGCACCGTCCGTACCCCGCGGAAGCCAGTATCGGACGCACCCCTGACAGAAGCCTGCGTGAGCCCGCCCGACGTGGTCCGAAGCGATGCCGACCTCGGGCATAGCGCGTTCGGTCTCAACGATAGGCGGCCGGTTGATGCGTTCGGGGCTGATATCACGGTCCCCGTCCCTCGGACCTGAGTTTTAGCTTGACTGGAGGTTGCCCTTCTTTTTACACTACAATGTAAGGAGCACGAAACAGGCGGGGGAGGAGACGTGGGCTTTGGCCGACTTGCCCGAGATCTTATGCCTAGATGATCACGAGGATTTCCTCGCTTACGTGGCTCGGCATCTCAGCGCCGCCGGGTACCAAGTTGTTACTTGTGTGCACTGGAAAGAGGCGGCCGACCTGCTCAAACGGAAGCGGATTCACCCCGACGTGGTGTTGGTAGATCCGCTGACGGCCAACGGTTCCCCCGTGTCGGTTGAGGAGGTCACCCAAGCGGTCGGTCAAATTCCGATCATCGCCGTCTCGGCCAGTCGAGACCCCCAGGTCATCGCCGCCGCTATCCGGCAAGGTGCCCGGGATTATCTCACCAAGCCGTTCAGCGCCGAAGAACTGCGACGGGCGGTGGAACTGGTTCTCGGTTCCGACATGCGGCCCAAATCTCGCAGCGAGGGGGCCCGTGCCAAAGTGGAGTTCATCTACCGCAGCCCCGTCATGGCGGAGGTGGAGCGTACGGCCCTACGGGTCGCCAAGGTGCACGTTCCGGTCCTGGTAACCGGAGAGACCGGTGTAGGGAAGGACGTGGTGGCCCGCTTCATTCACCAGAATTCTCTGCTGGCGGATCGCCCTTTCGTCAAAGTGAACTGCGCCGCCATGCCGACCGAGCTCGTGGAAAGTGAACTGTTCGGGTACCGCAAAGGAGCCTTCACGGGCGCGTATATCGACCGTCCGGGTAAGTTCGAATTCGCCAACGAGGGAACCATCTTTCTCGACGAGATCGCCGAATTTACGCCGTCCGTCCAGGCCAAGCTCCTGCAGGTGTTGCAGGACGGCCAGTTCTCCCGACTGGGGAGCAACGAAGAGGTCCAGGTGAACGTCCGAGTCGTGGCCGCCACGAACCGGCATCTCGAAACCGCCATCCGGGAAGGGAAATTCCGGGAGGACCTGTATTATCGGCTGAACGTAGTCAACATCAATGTCAGTCCGCTGCGCCACCGCCGGGAAGACATCCCCGCTTTCTGCGAATACTTTCTGAAGAACTTCTCGCAGCAATACGGCTTGGAGGCTCCGCAAATTCCCGACAGCTTGATGGAAACATTTCTTGCTTACGACTGGCCTGGAAACGTCAGGGAGCTGGAGAACCTGGTGAAGCGCTACGTGGTACTGCAGGAGCCGCTGGCTATCGAGCAAGAGCTGAAACATCGGATGGCGGCGGGCCGGGCGGCGGAGATCGAAAGCCTGGCCGAAGCGGCAGCTTCCCAAGAGTCGGGAACCGACCTCGATTTGAAAGAGGCGGCCCGGCGGGCCGTCGAACAGGTCGAGCGCCGGGTGATCTTACGGACCCTTTTGAACACCGGCTGGAACAAGTCGCAGGCCGCCCGGGAGTTAGGCGTCAGCTACAAGACGTTGCTCAACAAAATCGAGCAGTACCAAATCCGCCCGGGCGATCGGACGTGACCATGACGTGTTAAGCGTGCCCCGTGCCGCGGTAGCGCGGGCATCGTGGCCCGTTGGCGCGTATTGAGTACTGCGTACCGGGTACGGTGCCGGTAGCGCCGGCCCCCAGGCCGGCAGGCGAACGTACGGCGTGGCGGGGGGGTTGGACGGTCCCGCCCATGGGCTGAATCGGCACAAGGCGTTGCCGGCGGTGCTGCCTATGGCAGTTTGGGGGGCCAAATCTCGGCCCCCGATGGGAACTTTGCCCAGGTGTCGCAAGAGTCCCCCAACCAACCGAGTGACGCGCTCCACTTGAGCAAGTACTGGCGACAGCTGTTGGTTCGATAGATAGTTCAGATCGTGAGCTGTCAACAGACCGGCCTCGAGTTCGGCACAAGACCCTTTGGCGATGGAGACGAACTGTACGAATTCCTTATTACCCCTTCGGGCGTACCCTTCGGCTAAGTTGAGAGCGATCGACAGAGCGCTTCTGCGGGTTTGTCGCAACAGCTCGAAATCGCTGTAGAAGGCCCGGGATTGCGTTGCACTGTACACCATACCAACCGGCTTTCCGGCTTCCCGCCGGCAGTCCAAGACCTTAAAGTTGCGCACAGGCCTCATCTTTGTGCTTCCACAAGATGAAACGTTTCGTGCAACGAAGGTACGACAGTCTCCAGGCACAAAAAGGACACATCTCTTTATAGGGCGCCGGCCGTACATCCCCTGCCTATTTCTCCGATCGATTCCGCCGTACGCAGTCCGTAGTACGCTGTACGTACTACGCGTCACCTCATCCCCAGCTTGTCCATGAGTTCGTAGAACGTGGGACGGCTGACGCCCAGGTCGTCGGCAGCCCGCGAGATGTTCCCATCGTGGCGCTGCAGCGCCGCCTCGACCAGCTCCCGCTCCAGCGTCTCCCGTGCCTCCCGCAGCGTCATCGCAGTATAACGGGCGTAGGTCTTGTCCAAACCCAGATCCTTCAACCGGATCCGCT
>JAPXNP010000178.1:0-4962 GCA_033811955.1 Acidobacteriota bacterium | reverse complement strand
CAGCTCCGCTCCAATATTCAGACAAGACCTGAGCCGGCAACACGACGGCGCCATACCACGGATCCCAAACATCGAAGCAGTCCCGGTCGATTTTTCCCCGAATAACGATAAAGTGCTTACACTTCATGTAAGCAATCATCGGGAAATGACTCAAACGGTCCAAAGAGCAATTGACCCAAACCGGAGAAGCCGGTCGCCCAAATCTCAGGGAGGCAGCCGCTAACTCCTCGAAAGTGGTTCCGCCCTTTGGTTTCCCTATCCAGCGGAAGATCGCTTCCGCTCTAGAATCCACGGCCGACAAACCCAAAGCAGTGGCCAAGGCGGCGGGACCGCAGTCGTTCCAACTCCGTTGAAGAACTCCCGATTCTCGTTCGAGCAGGAGAGCACCTTGCCGCCAAGCCTGGAACTCCCTCACCCGTCGTCGAAAATCTCCGTCCCAAGTGCTAATGTCCCCTCGAGCCGCAACCACGAAGCAACGAGCCGCCACAGCCAGGATCCCCAACACAAAGATCGCAACCGTCGCCCGTCCAGACATCACTCGCCACCCTGCCACGCAGCACCGACCTCACAGAGGAGCTGGTCGAGCGATTCATGGTCAGGCGAACCTGCGATGAACCGCCGAATCTCGCCTTCCCCGCCGACCACGAGGACGACAGGCACCACGGGCCAGGGTACAAGTCGCATCAAGGTGTGTTTGTGGTCGACGTAGAAACGATTTTCGCTCGACGAGAACGGTGAACCTACCTGCCTGTCGGCCTCCACGGAAATCCAGAACACGGGAAAAGACCGGTCAATCTCCTTCAAGGTTCTCCGGAGCTCGTTGCAAGCCGAACAGGTAGGGGAAAAGTAGATGAAGATCTTTTGACGACCCCGGGTTTCAACCATGAGATCCCGCTCAACACCGCCCACGTCCTGCACCGGCAGGCTTACCAGACGCCCACGGCTGTCTTGAATCGGAGGGGGTAAAACCGCTAGTCCCCGATACATGTAACCGCCGGCTACAACAAACGCGGTTACAACAAGCAATCCAGACCCGGCGCACAGTCGACGCCGGCTTTTCCCCGGCACGCGAAGCAGTGCATAGACTGCGGCGAACCATGATCGGCCGGAGCTCCCAGACGGGTTCCGGGCTGTCGTTCCGGGAGCAATCGTTGTCGGATTCGACGGTTCGGTTTCTGAACTTACCACAGCGGCTCCCTCCTCCACTGTACATGCGTCTTCTTTCGGGAATCGTCGACCTTGAATACATACCCCAACGAAGCTGGAATGTCTTTCGCTCCTTGCGCGAATTTCGCGCTTTTCGCTGTTTTCGCGCGGAGGGCCCGCTCGCCGACCTAACCCATACCCGAAGTCCGGCCGAAATTCCCGTAGGGACTTCGTTGCGACTCAGCCAAGGGGGAAAACTAGGGAAAAGTAGGGACAGTCCCTTTGTCGCCCCTTTGTCGCCCTTTGTTCCTCTCTTCTTTGGCTCCTTCTCTTTTCCCCGTTTGTACGCGACGACGCTATTTTGGCGTCTCAAGACGGCGGGCCGAGACCCGCACAAGAGAGTGGAACCGTGGCCGACGTGGAAACGGGTGAGTTAACAGGTCGTGGAGAGAACGCTCGGCGGGAATTCGACCAACGAGATGTAACCGAAATGAAGGCGAAAGTTACAGAGCCCTAGCAAGCCGGCGGGACTCATCAGAAAACCGAATGCCGCACCCGACAGCCACGCGGCCGTCGGTAAAGTGAATCCGACGGCAGGCTCCGGATGCGGCACGCTTCATTCCGACGTCTACGGCCGTCAAAATAACGCACCGTTCCTAAGCCCACCCTCAACGCTCAAAGCCCGGCGGAACAAAGCGGGGCTTGCATCCCTCATTCCGGATTTTCCAGGCTTTGGATTTCAAGCCCAAGAACTCTCTGAAGCACAAAACAATGCCGGACCACAGGCTCGTCCTTCGAATCCCGAACCATCACCTTTTCGCCGTCCGGCGATAAAACGTAGAGGATCACACCTTCCCCGGAGAGTGCCGAGGAGTTCCGCCTTCCCAGGCATCCTTGCAACCGAACCAATCTTGGAAGACAGGCGACAATATTCCTCATAAAGAACATCCTGCTGCCACTCAGAATCCGGCTTCGGACAGACTTCTTCCGGCAGAAATACAAAAAGCCCCATCCGTCCCGCTTTCATCACACAGTGCCGTTCCGTGATACTCCCGAACTATTTCACCGCGAACATCGACACTTTGTGAACTGTACCCGGATGCATCATCCAGCAATTGATCGACGCTCAACACCCCATCGCTTCGGCCTCCTCTAAAGGGAGAAACACCCCGGCGCAATGGCTAAGCGCATCGTCTGGACCGAACAGGCCAGGGCCGACCTGCGCGCCGTCGAGCAGCCCATCGCCTTATAGATTCTCAGAACGTTGGCCCGCTACGTCCAGACCGGCGAGGGCAACACGAAACAGCTTCGGGACGTGGAGCCGCCAATGCTCCGGCTCCGCGCGCAAAATCACCGGGTGTTCTTCCGCGACAAGGGCGACTATCTCGAGATCTCTCGCGTGCTCGACCGCAAGGAAGCTTACCGCTGAGGCTGGCGGGCCAGCTCCTGGCGGATTTCCCGCCGCCAGTTCTTCCGGCGCGTGCGGCTGCTCTCCTTCTTGGCTTCCCACTTGTAGCCCCAGTAGGCGCCGTTGCCGTGCTTGGCGCCGGCGTGCTCGGTCTTCTTGGCCTCGTAGCCCATCACTGCACCGGTTCTGCTTTCCCTGGCCCGTTGCGGGCGGCGGTTAATCGCGCCCGGGCCTTCTCCAGTTTGCCACCGTCGGGGCGGTTGATAATCTCCTGCATGTCGTCGGGCGCTACCGTCTCGCCGTGCCCGATTCGGAATACCAGGTTCAGCAGGATCGTTCGCAAGGCCATGACCTCGGCCAGCACCGTCTGTTCCGCCACGGTCCCCGCCGTCTCGCCCGCCGCGGCCGTCAGCGTCTCGCGGCACCAGTCGCTCAGCGTCATGCCCGCCCGCGCGGCGGCGGCTTCCAGCGCGGCGTGCTCGCTCTCAGTGACCTTGCAACCCGCTGTCTTCGTGCGTAGCTCCTCCCGTTTCATGCACTGATAGACGCGCCATGTTTTCAACAGGTTCGCAATCAGCGCCAGAGCGTTAACGCGAGAGCGCCGGAGAACCGGGATCTCGCTGATTCGAGAGACGTTCCCATATAGCAACCGAAGGTTGCTGTGCAGCACCCATTCTGGGGTGACGTGTCATTACTTCAGCCAATGCCGAAGGCATCGTCTCTTTCTTCGGGCTTTGGATACTGCTTCGGCAACGCGCTGATCTCCCCGTACCGCCGATCATCGCGAGCGGCCAGCGGCGCGGCTGCGCCGCTCCACTCGCCCCGCACTACAAGGCTGATGCTGCTGCGGTTCCATATGGGAACGCATCACTTCTTGATGTCGGCTGGCGGATCGTTGAGCACCAGCGGCGCTATGGAGACATCCACCTCGGTGGGAAACCGAAGCGTCACCGTAGGGTTATTCGGATCGGCATTGGCGTCGAGGCGATATCGGTAGGTCACCGTAAACGACGTGGGTTCATGTTTCGAAAACTGCCACGTCCGCGCGTTTTCCTCCGATGCGGCCGCCAAGAGTCGATTGCCGTCTTCCGCTTGCGCCGTGACAACCCTTGTTCCGTCCGTCACAACCTTGAGATGGACCACCCCTTGAACCTTTGCTGCCCGGGCCAACGGCGGGTAGAGCGGTACCGCTGCACCCGCGACCATCGGCAGAACGGCCTTGGGTTGCTGGGCTACGGCCGTTGCAAGAAATGCGGCCAACAGTATTGACAGTCTGCTCACTGATCGGCAAGCCATAGCGTCCCCCTCAGTTGCCCCACGGATTGTGAGGAACCGTTTCGGGATGGTTTTGCCGCCCCTGCGCATCCTTCATGCCGGTGATGTAGTTCGTTAGGGTTTTGTCCACAAGTCCCCAGCTCGGATTCCAGATTTGATACCTGCCATTGCCGTATGAAAGCGAAGGCAGTCCGAGAGCTGATGCCGCCCAAGCCGAGGTTGTGTACCCCCGGTATTCCAAAGAAAACGGGCTGAGCGTCGTTGCCTGATTGGCGTACCGAGGGTCGCTTATGTCACCAACGTGTGTGCCCTCGTGAGCCGCGTCGATAGCCCAATCATTCGTGCCGCCCGTAATGTGCTTGGGATCGAAAGTGACATTGAACCCAAGCTTGCCCGTCTGTTCGTTGTAAAACGGGTTTGTTTGGGCTGCTGCTCCATCGCCAGTCGGTCCAAACTGCACGTTCACGTTGTTCTGGTCGTTTTCGGTTCCCATCGCGCCCAAAACAGCTTGCAGCCGGTCCTTTTCAGCGCCGTTCTTCATCTTGTCCACTCGCTTCTGAAGGTCCGTAATCCCCTGCTTCAGATTGGCCGCGTTCTGCTCGAACTGCTTACGGCCCCCCTCTCTCCCACAACCGCCCCTACGCTCATCCGTAGCTCCCCCAACGGGCGAAGATCTTAGAAAAGAGGATGCCTCTCCGTGTACACCCGAGGTCACCCTTTGTCAAGAAAAATCTTTAACGTGCCAGCACTGACGCATCCTCAGGCTTGGCTCGTCAATGATCCGTGTCGGACGACCAGCACCCCCCTCGAATACTGGTCGGGGGAGCTCTTGGGGCGTGGTTTGGGTTGTCTGGAACGGTGTGAAGCGGAACGGGGGGACGACGTCTGGTTTTCAGGGAAAGCTCGACCTTCGGGTCCGGCTTTTGGGCTTGTCAGGTTCGCAAGTGGGGTCGCTTCACAGCAGCCTGCCTGCCGGCAGGCAGGGCGGAGTTGGGAGGGCGAGGTGCGCACCTGGCGGATTCGCTCGGCGTCCAGCCAGAGGCCGGCCGAGGTCTCCCGGATGAACTGGATCAGGCCCCGCGCCCTCCGTAGATAGACCAGCCTGGCCAGCCTGCCTGCCTGGCAGGCAGGCC
>JAPXNP010000177.1:0-4963 GCA_033811955.1 Acidobacteriota bacterium | reverse complement strand
CCGAGGCACGGGAGAAGTTCGAGACAGTACTGCAGATGGGTGGCGATCTACAGGGTGCAACGCAGGCGGCAAAGGAGTCGCTGGCCCAGTTGCCCGCGGTTGACGGAAGATAGAGGATTCCTGCAATGTCTTCGTCGGCCCGGCGGCATCGGCGAAAGAAGAGGAAACGGCAACGGTGGCGGTTGCCTCGAATACGTGGTTACGTGTCTTGATGAAAGAAGCTGTGGTGAACAGGAGAGGTGGAAGATGGGAAATAGGGTGACTGAATCATTGGGTGCGGCTAGGTGGGCAACATGGATGTTGACCGGCTTGGCGACGTTCCAGGGGACGGCGCTTGCGGTTCTGCAGCAGCCTGAGCAGCCGGCACAGGAGGAACTGCCTGCGATAACCCAGCCTTCCAGGGTGGTAGGTAGGACAGCCGGCCCCGAAGAGGCTGCAGCCTGGCAACAGGTCCAAGCGGCGACTGATCCTGGGCAACGGGCTCAGCTGGCACAGCAGTTTCTTATGCAGTTCCCCGACAGTGGAATGACGCCGCATGCGCATTACGTTATCGCACAGTACGCTTATCAGTCGGGGGACTTCTCCACATTCACCACGCACGCGGAAGAGGCTTTGAAAGAACTGCCCTTTGCGATCGACCTGTTGAGCCAACTGGCCTTCTTATATGCCGAACAGAACGAGCCTGACAAGGCCGTCAATCGGGCGACCGAGGCGTTGAGAGTTTTAGAGAGCTTGCAGCGGCCGGCGGAGGTCAGTCCTGAAATTTGGGTGGAACAAGCGTACCAGGTGCGGGCGGAGGCCAACTACGCGCTCGGGCGAGCCCATCTGAGCCGGTTGCGAAGTGGTGCCCGCTCGGATGATCCGAACCTGCTTCAAGCGATCGAGTATTTCCGGACGGCTCTCCGATACGATCCCCGGCATGATTACGCGGCTTTTCGCCTGGGTTTTGCCTTGCGGAATGTTTCAGACGTCGATGGAGCATTGCGGGCATACGGGCGCGCGGTAGCCGTCGGCGGGGTCACCGCCGAGCTGGCCCGGGGACAAATCGACGAGGTGCTAAACATTGTGAAACGAGCCATGCCGGATTCCGAGTGGGCAAAGAAGTCCGTGGACGACGTCGTGGCCGAGGCGCAGGCGGAGTTGCTGCAAGAGACCGCGCGGGTGCAAGCCGAAAAGCGGGAGGAGATCGATCGTCTCATGATGCAGCAAATGCCCGCCGAGACCCCGTCCGGCCCTGGGCAGGGCGGTGGCGCTCTTCCTCCCACGTCGCCTGAGGGATGATACGCGACCGGGCGTCGGCTGAATGAGCCTCAACTCGACTCTGCGAACCGGAGGTTTGAGACCCCCGGATCTCAGCTCCGAGGCTTATCGCTTAGGGCGGGCGGAATCCGTTATCCCCTGCCCGGCGGGTGTAGCTGTGGGTCGACTCGCGTTTAGCGTCCGGCTTCAGTAATCCTTCTCGGGAGGAAAAAGGCCGCCGCACGCGCCGGGAATGACTGAGACCGGAACTCGGCGGGAAGAGTCGCTCGGGCTCCGCCCGACGGCAGAAAAGGGGCCGAGATTCAAGCGCCGAGTACGCCTGGCCTCCGCCCGGGAGCGCGCGGGCTCCGCATCCAAACTGCAGCCGCTTTCACCCGAATTCCCAACGGGGTTGTCATGCAGCCTAAGCACGCCGTTTCAATCCGATCGACAAAAGACAACATCCCAAAGCAACAGCCGCAGACCTCGGCAAGGATCCAGTGCACCGCGGGAATCATTCCACTGACTTCGTTCGACCACTTTCCAGTTGCCGGTTGCTCCTTCTACCCCATGAGCCTCATAGCCTCCAGCTCCAAGGCCTTCGGAAAGAGGAGGTTGTTCTCCTTGTGAATGTGCTGATGCAGATCGTCTTCCAGTCGCGCCAGAGCCTCCACCATCGCTCGGAAGGTATTGCAAGCCCACTCGGGCGGCTGGTAGTCGTCAGTCAACTTTCTCAGGCGCTTGAGGGCCTTGCCGGCGGAATCGTGCTCCAACTCCATTTGCCTGACGGGATTCGAGAGGGAGCCGCAATGAAACGTGGGTGGCTCCTCAGAAGCCTCGAGGCGCCTGATCATAGGGAAGAGCACTTTCTCCTCCTTCTGCAAATGGGACAATAACTCCCCGGCCAGTGAAATGAACGTTTCCCGAAGCTCCGAAAGTCGAGGGTCCCTGCCGCCATGTACGGTCAAGACCTTCTCGGTCATCACATCCAGCCGCGGGAGCTCGGCTTTCAGATAGGCATGATGCGTCTGCTCGATGTGATCGGCCAACTCCGTCAAGGACATATCGGCGGCGATGATACCGGCGTCGTTGCCTGTACGGGCCGCCGCAGTCTTATTCAGCCGCTCTAGAACTTGAGCAGGATCGAGGCCCGCCTCGGTACAGGCTTCGGCGATGGACTTCCTTCCACCACAACAGTAATCGATGCCGAAGGATTCGAAGACACGGGAAAGACGCGGCTCGCGTGCGACAACGCTCCCTACACTCTCGGTCATGTCAAAACGGGCCATGTTGTTCTCCTTACCATCGTTTGATGCATCCGCATTGATCCGCGCCTTCGCTCCGTCCGAAAGCCTCGGGCCGAGCTACAGATGCCGCCGATCCGGTCGGCGAATGCACGAATCAGCCTAACCCGGTGACCTGTGCTTTTCTTTGCGCCCGATCAAATAGTGGGAAAAATTCGCAGGAGCAGAGGGGTAGTCCCTCCGATCGCCTCACAAATCTTCTTCGCTCAAATCTTCGGCTATGGATACCAGGGCCCGTGGGCGGGTGATCACGATCTTCCTCCTTCCCGACGTCACGATGCCTCTTTGCTCCCAAGCACTCAAAATTCGGCTGACCGTATGCAGCGTGGTTCCCGTAATCTCGGCCAAGTCCTGCCGGGAGAGAGGAAAGTCGATCAATATTCCGGCGTCGACTTTTCGCGACGATTGATTGATCAGGCGAAGGAGAGCCCTTGCCACTCGTCGCTCAACCTTCTCAGTGACCAGCTCCTGGTAGCGCGAGCGAATATCGGAGAGTTCCTGTCCAAGAAGTTCTAAGGCATTGAGGGCGATGGGAGGATAGCAGCCCATCAGCCGATCCATAGTCATCCTATTCCAGTACAACGCCTCCGAAGCGGTAACGGCTTCTCCGGTAGCGGGATATTCGGTCCCACCGTAGAGGGGGACACACCCGAACAGGTCACCGGCCCCGGCGTAGCGTACGACAATCTGATGACCTTCGGGGGTGATCCGGCCGATCTTGACGCGACCTTTCAACACGACATACAGGCGGCGCGCCTCCGCACCCTGTATAAAGAAGGCTCGGCCCGGTTCCTTCTTCACGAGTCCGGCTGCGGCGGCGACGTCTGTCAACTGCTGCCGGGTCAGGTCGCGAAACAGACGGACGGTGCTTAGGATTTCGGTAACTTCATCTCGCAGAAGAGCCATTTCAGGGAGTCAGGATATCCCATACCACAACCGGACCCCAGACTCCGATTGCCGGGTCTAGGATACCCGGTTCCCGTCGGCAAGCCACAGCAGAATCAGGTCGGCTCTACGGCAACCCCGGACAGTGCGGCCGTCCCACCCCGAACCTCGCTCTCACCAGCGATGCCGCATCCTCGACAGCTGTCTGCAACCCGGGTGACAGCCCTACCGACGGCGTGAGACGGCAGGCCGGAACGCAACATGAAAGCCTTTGGCCGACCGATGTGCCGGTGGTCGACTACTTCAACTCGATGGTCGCCGAGACGGGATAATGATCCGAGGGGAACTTTCCCCGAAAGGATATCCGCAGAATGTCGGCGGAGCACACTGCTGTGCCGGGTTCCACGAAGACATAGTCAATCTTCTCCCCCGCTGTGCCGCCGCGGAAACCATGAAAGGTACCCACATCGTCCGCGGAGGGGTGGATTAGGCGGAAACTGTCTATCAGCTTAACCGGGCTTCCCGGCACGGTACCCTTTAGAAAACGGACGGCCGAGTTTTCCTCCCCGGCGTTAAAGTCTCCCATGACCACCACGGGATCGGGAGGATCCCGGCGCGACACCCGCTCGGCCAACAGGCGGGCACTCCGCTCGCGACTTTCCTGCGATTGGTGATCAAAGTGCGTATTGAAGATCCAGACGGCCTTTCCCGAGCTCTTTTCCACAAACCGCCCGGCCGTCACCATGCGCGGGAGCTGATTACCCCAAGACCGGGATCCGGGCTTTTCGGGAGTCTCCGAAAGCCAGAAATGTTCATCGTGAACCAGGCGCCAGCGGTTCCCTCGGTAAAAGATAGGAACGTGTTCGCCGGCTTCGTCGCCGTCGTCCCGGCCTCTTCCGATCCATCGAAACTCGGGCACGGCGACCGCAAGTTCCTCGATTTGAAAGCGTAACGCCTCTTGCATCCCCACGAAGTCCCAGGGCTCGCGCCGCAGAATCTCAACCACCAGATCGCGGCGATGAGGCCAAGCGTTCTCACCGTCGGAGGCCGTGCCGTAACGGAGGTTGAAGGTCAGCAGTCGGACTTCGGATCGCGGTCCGTCGGCACAATTCTCTTCCAGGCTTGTCGCCGCGCTGAGCGTCAGCCCTCCGACGGCTGCAGCAAGCAAGACGACCAACGATCGAACCGCCCGGTTTCTTTCTCTCATCTCTTTACACTCCCCGGAGTTTACGTGGCGGCGGACTGCCGGCCGCGCCCATACCGGCCGGTCCGCCTTCCCTCTGCAGCGTAAGATAACCGATACCCCGACTGTGCAACTGACAAATGCCTCGGAACGACGAGAGAGGCAACCAAGTGGCCCGGACGGGTGGTGAAGCGCTCCAACGGGCCTGCAGAGCGGTCAGCGACCTGCGCCTAAAGCCACATCTCCACCGCGGCTGTGACCTCACTCCAGGGCATCTTCCCTTGTCGCGCCTTGGTCCGCCGGGAGCCCCTGCCACCAACGTGAGATCGTTTCGGCTACCTGATCCTCCTGT
>JAPXNP010000176.1:2974-4972 GCA_033811955.1 Acidobacteriota bacterium | reverse complement strand
GATCCAGGCCGGCCTTCCTGGTCCGTGAGTTGACAAAGCTCCATGAGGAGAGCTTCTTCGCACCGCTCGACGAACTTGTACAACGGCTTCACGAGCATCACCCGCGAGGCGAATACACCTTAGTCATCGGAGGAGTGCCGCAGTCCTCCACTTCCCTTGCAATCGATTTGGAAAGTTACGTGACGGGCTTGCAGCAGGCGCGAGGGCTTAGCCTTAGCCAGGCGGTGGCGCGAGCCTCGTCGGAGTTGGGCATTCCGCGCAGACAGCTGTATCGCCAAATGCACATCGGACGGACAAAGAGCGACTAACGGCGGCAAATACGTCTTTCGCCCGGCGGATTCGCTTCCGATCGCAATGAGACCTGTGGGAGCACAGTATTCCGGAGGAAGGATGTGACGATGGCACTCGATAAACCGGCCGGCGGCTCCCCTATCCGGCGCTTCGAAAGAATCTCTGAAATTTCCTCTTGCATCCGGACGGATTTTGTATATAATTACGCTTCGTGATGCGCCAGTTGCCTGTAGCAGCAAGTCGACCTACCCAGCCCGGGCGACCCTTCCCTAGGCGCTAACTACAATCTGTTCTTCCCTTTGCGCCGTTTTCTTCAACCATTCCAAAAGGAAGAGTTGTATTCCCATGCAAGCATCAATGTTATCGACGTCGTTGGCAACCATGAAGTGGCTTCAACCGGAACAAGGGGAGCTGATAAGCTCCTGTGCGCGGCATGTCCGCCTGCCCCAACCCCTTGAGCTCGGTGAGACGCCCCAGCCTAGGGCGGGCGACGTCGTGCTCGCGCGCGTCGAGGAAGTCAATTCGGTTTATCCGAACCTGGAAATTGCGGAAGGCCGAGACGTCTTGCTGAAGCCGGGCATGACGTTGATCGGAGCCCTGGGAACACGCCGGGCCCTGCACGGCTTCTCAGGACATGTACCCGATGTTCTCTACATCGGCCAGTCCGTCCAACTTCTCAACAAGGGAGGGGTCATTGGCGAGTGCACCGCCTTCCACCGTGACCTGGAGTGGCCGACTCTACTGACGTACCTCGGCAGCATTCTCGAGAACGGACGACCGCTGAATATCCGCGACACGGCGCTTCCCTTTACCCAGAACGCTCTCCCCGACATACCGGTGGTGCTGGTGTTGGGAACCTGCATGAACTCGGGCAAGACTACGGCCTGTAATGCGGTTATTGAGGGCTTCAGCCGCCGAGGCTACACCGTTCATGCCGGCAAAGTGGCCGGGGTAGCCTGCCGGCGGGACCTTCTCTCCATGGAGCGATGCGGTGCCCGCAAGACGGCGAGCTTCCATGACTTCGGCTTGCCCTCAAGCGCGGACGTGGAGTCCCTCGTACCCGTCGCGCGCTCGATTATCAGCTATTTGGCTGAACCCCGGCCCGATTTCATTGTGCTCGAGATGGGTGACGGCATCCTGGGCGGCTACCATGTTTCGTCCGTCCTTACCGATCGGGAGTTTTTGGATCGGCGCATGTGCACGGTCATTTGCGCCAACGACCTGATGGGGGCGTGGGGAGCTCTGGAGTACCTGAGACAAGCCGGGATCGATCCCAAGGAGAAACCGACTCTCATCTCCGGGCCCGTCACGGACAGTGGCGAGGGCGTTCGCTACATCGAAGAGAATTTCGGCGTGCCGGCCGCGAACCCATTCGACAGTGCAGGTAAAATGTGTAGTTTCGTGCTGAGGAGCTGGCAAGCGTGTATGAAGTCGGCATAGCGGGCGGCTCCGGATACGGCGGCTTGGAGCTGATTCACCTCCTGTTGCGACACCCCCAGGTGCGGCTCCGGATGCTCTCTTCCGAGCGCCACCGGGGACGGGATGTCTGCGACTTGTATCCGCACCTGCGGGGACTGATAGATCTCTCCTTTTCTTCTTTGGACGAAACCGTGACGGCCGATCTGGACATTCTCTTTCTTGCTCTGCCGCACGGAGAGGCCATGAAGATCGTCCCCCGGGTACCGCGAGATCGACTCGTCATTGACC
>JAPXNP010000176.1:0-2964 GCA_033811955.1 Acidobacteriota bacterium | reverse complement strand
TTCCAGCGCTACTACGGCTTTCCTCTTTCTGCGACGGAGATACAACGGGAGTTCGTTTACGGGCTGACGGAGATCCACCGGGACAGGATCCGCAACGCCCGGAGAATCGCGAATCCCGGCTGCTTCGCCACCGCCACGATTCTGGCTCTTTATCCGCTTGTACGCGAGGGGTGGATCGACGGCACCGTTTACGTCGACTCGAAGACGGGCTCCTCCGGGTCGGGCCGCTCCCCCTCGGATAAGACGCACCATCCCCGTCGCGCCCAAGCTTTCTTCCCGTATAAGCCGTTCCGTCATCAGCATGTGCCGGAGATTCTCGAAACACTGGGAAACCCTTCGCTTTCCTTGGTGTTTCAACCGCACTCCACTCCCCTGGTCCGCGGTATATTTGCCGGCCACTACCTTCGCACCGTGAGAGAGGTGACCGCCGGCGATGTGGAGGCTCTATACCGGGACTACTATGACGGCGAACCGTTCATCCGTTGGTCCTCGGAACCGCCCGACGCCTGTTACGTAGCTCATTCGAACTACGTCGACTTGGGGGCCGCCACCGACGGACATCACTTGATCGTCTGGTCCACTCTGGACAACCTGCAAAAGGGTGCGGCGGGCCAGGCAGTACAAAACATGAATGTCGCCTGTGGTTTCCCCGAAACCACGGCTCTGGAGGGTTCTCCTCTGTTTCCTTAGGCGGAGGTTGTCATGTCCGATCGTTCGTTTTCTCCCGACACAAGCGCCGTAGAGCTGGAGGACCGTTACCACCTTCACGTCTACGCCAAACTTCCTTTGGTCGTCGATCGTGCCGAAGGATGCTGGGTTTTCGACCACGAAGGCCGCCGCTACCTCGATTTGTACGGAGGTCACGCTGTAACGGCCACGGGTCATTGCCATCCGACCGTGGTGGAGGCCCTGCGACGGCAGGTGGGAGAGCTGATCTTCTACTCCAACAGCGTGTATAACAGCGTCCGGGCCAAGGCGGCCCAGAAGCTTCTGTCCTTCTGCCCCGGCTACGCTCGCGTGTTCTTCGTCAATTCGGGGGCGGAGGCCAACGAGAACGCCATCAAGCTGGCCAGAGCGCTGACCGGACGGACCGAGATTATCTCCCTCGAACACAGTTTCCACGGCCGGACCTACGGAAGCCTGTCAGCGACCGGCATCGCCAAGTACCGTAACTACTTGAACACGCCGGTTCCGCAGCACCGTATCGTCCCGGCTGAGGCGGCCCCCTCGATGGTGGGTTCCGGAACCGCCGCAGTGTTGGTGGAGCCGATCCAAAGTATGGGCGGCGTACGAGTCATATCGGCGGAGTTGCTGGCTGATCTTGAGAAGGCTTGTCGGCGCCACGGCGCGCTATTGATCTTTGACGAAGTACAAACGGGTATCGGCCGAACGGGGAAAACCTTCCTCTATTCTCAACGCCTCGGCCTGCATCCCGACATCTGCACCTTGGCCAAAGGGCTCGGCTCAGGCTATCCCGTCGCCGCCGTGTTGCTGACGGAAAGCGTCGCGGCCGGTGTTTCGCCGGGTGACCTGGGCACAACGTTCGGGGGAAGTCCTCTCGCCTCGGCGGCCGTGCTGGCCACCTTGGAGGTCGTGGAAAAGGAACGGCTACCTGAGCACGTGGAGGAGGTCTCTTCCTACCTACGTCACCGTCTGCAGGATCTGTCTGTGGTCCGGGAAGTCCGCGGACAGGGTTTTCTCATCGGTCTCACCTTCGCCGGCGACCGACCGGCCGGGGAGGCGCAGCAATACCTCCTTAGCCGCTCCATCCTCACGGGCTCCTCGTACGATCCACGGGTGCTGCGTTTGATGCCGCCGCTGACCTTGCAGCCGGAACACATCGACCGTTTCGCAGAGGCACTGGCAGAATGGCAAGAAGGTTGTTAATCAAACTCAGCGGCAAGGTTCTCGACTCTGAGGTCGGCCGGCGGACCCTGGCGGAAGAACTGGCGGTCTTGAGGAACGCGAGTCACCAGCTGGTTGTAACACACGGAGGAGGTGCCCAGCTGTCCGCCTTTTGCCGCCGACTCGGGATCCCGGTGCAGCAAATCCAGGGCCGACGAGTGACCGATAAAGCGACCCTCGAAGCGGCGATACAAGTATTCGGACAGATCAACGCCGAGCTGACGGCGACTTTGCAGATCTGCGGTGTGCCCGCCGTGGGAATTCCGGCGTTTGCCGGAGGACTCGTCTCCGCCCGTCGGCGGCCTCCGATAGAGGTTCACGACGGCCAAGAAGTCCGGCAGGTGGACTTCGGTTTGGTTGGCGACGTCAACTCCGTGGATCCCTCGCTGGTACGTTGCCTTTGGCAGGGCGGGTTTCTACCCGTCATAAGCTGTTTGTGCTCCGACGAAACCGGTCGGATCCTCAACGTGAACGCCGACACCCTCGCTGTCGAGCTGGCGGTGGCCCTCGGCGTGGATCGCCTTGTGGCCGTGACCGACGTGGACGGACTCTACCTGGATCTCTCCGATCCTACAACACAACTCCACCGCCTTTCCCCCGAGGAGGCTCTCGACTATTTGGAGCAAGGGGTATTCCGCGACGGCATGGTGCCGAAGGTGGAAAACGCGCTGGGCGCACTGGAGAGAGGTCTGCCGTCCTTCCAGATTCTCAGGGGCGACCTTGTCGGACACTTGAGGCGCTGTCTAGAGGACGATGTGGGCACGTTGCTTACAGGGACGCCAGCGCAACCTTCCCGTTAAGCTCACACGCCAAGATACCGGCAGGCTGGAACCGGCTCGACTTCAGTCGGTCGACGGCGCCTTCGGGCGGGCGCACGCCAACGCCGGCTGCTTCGTCGGGTTCACGTGCATTCGTCGGATCCGCTCTCAGTGGATCGCCGACTCAGCGCAATTGGAATTCAGCGGGGTCGACCGGAACGTCGAAACGGATTTGACGCCACTCCACCGCCCATTGCCATATGCTCGTGGCATTGCCTCTGTCTTGCGTGTAGCGCAGTAA
>JAPXNP010000175.1:0-4984 GCA_033811955.1 Acidobacteriota bacterium | reverse complement strand
CAGCAGGATTGTCGTTCCTTGTGGGGAAGCCGGGTCGGGCTGCTAGTCCACCCAGCTTCGGTCGATTCTCGGCTGCGACACACGGTGGAGCTCTTGTCGCAACATCCTCGGGTCGATCTTCGTGCTTTGTTTGGTCCTCAGCACGGGATCCGCGGTGAGACGCAGGACAACATGATCGAGTGGACGGGCTTCCAGGATCCTACACTCCATGTCCCGGTATTTTCTCTGTACGGCGAGACTCGGGTTCCGACGGTCGAAATGCTGAACTTGATCGATACCCTGGTTGTCGATTTGCAAGATGTGGGTAGCCGTTATTACACCTTTGTCTGGACCCTGGCTCTGGCCATGGAGGCTTGTGGACGACAGGGTGTCCGGGTGATGGTCCTCGATCGACCCAATCCGCTGAACGGCGTTACGCTGGAAGGCCCCGTGCTGGATACGGCGTTCCGCTCGTTCGTAGGGCTGTACGCGGTACCCGTAAGGCACGGATTAACCATAGGCGAAGCGGCCGTCCTTCTGAGAGATCACTTCGGCGTACGGTGCGAACTGGAGGTCGTCGCCATGAGGGGTTGGCAGAGAGAGTTTTACTGGGAGGACACCGGGCTTCCTTGGGTGGCTCCTTCTCCCAATATCCCTCGGCCGACGACGGCCCTTGTCTATCCCGGAGCTTGCCTTTTCGAAGCTACCAATGTGTCGGAAGGGAGAGGTACTACGCAGCCGTTCGAATTCACCGGAGCGCCTTGGGCGGAACCGGAACCTTTCGCTCGCCGGCTTTCCGAATATGCTTTGCCGGGAGTCATTTTTCGCCCGCTTTTCTTTCAACCCACGTTTCACAAGTGGTGTGGCCTGACGATCGGCGGGGTGCAGACGCACGTGACGGATCGCAGGGCCTTTCGGCCGTGGAAAACCGGCCTGGCTCTCCTCGAAGCCTACCTGCGAACACCGTCGGGTCGTTTTCAGTGGAATCCTCCTCCCTATGAGTATGAGTACGAAAAGATGCCCATCGACATCCTGGCAGGGACCGACCGGGTACGGCTGCACCTTGACTCTGGACGCCCCGTGTCGGAGCTTTTCGAACGCTGGGACGACGACCTTGAACTCTTCGCTCGGCAACGGAAACCGTACCTCTTGTACTAAGCTGGACCGGTGTGGATGAAAGGATAAGCCTTCCGTGAACCACAATTCGAGACCTTTCCAGGAAATCGAGGTGAAGGTCCGGATCGACCAGGCGGATCTCCCGACCGTTCGAGAGCGGCTCCAAGCGCTCGGTCTTTCTTCCCTCGGCCCGGCGGAGAATGAACAGAACGAGTTGTACGACTTTCCGGACGGACGGCTGACGGCCGAGGGCTGTGCTCTTCGCTTACGCAGGGTCGCGAATGCGGCTTGGCTGACGTTCAAGGGGCCCCAAGTACCGCACCCTACTTTGAAAATCCGAGAAGAATTCGAATGCCCGGTGGGGGACGTCGACAATATTGCACGCATTCTCGGGCGCCTCGGGCTGCAAGTGATCTTTCGCTATTCCAAGAAGCGTGAGCGGTTGCGCGCCATGGAGCCGGCCGATCTCGAGGTCGCCTTGGATCAAACACCGATCGGGTGCTTTATAGAGCTGGAGGGGTCGCCGGAAGCCATTCGTTATGTAGCGGACCGAATGGGCTGGCCCGAGGAATCTTTTATCACGCGTAGTTATGTTGAGTTGTACCAG
The DNA here is from genome assembly GCA_033811955.1 of Acidobacteriota bacterium. Classification (GTDB taxonomy): domain Bacteria; phylum Acidobacteriota; class UBA6911; order RPQK01; family JAPXNP01; genus JAPXNP01. The sequence goes on along the minus strand of JAPXNP010000175.1, from coordinate 3,282 downwards.
GAGAGAGGCCTGTGAACGTGATTCTGCTTTATTTCCCAGCCGACCGGCCGGGCTCCGGCTGAGGCCCTTTTCCGGCGGAGATTGAAGAAGCCTTTCAGCTTTTCCCACCATCATGAAGTGTCAATCGGTGCAAACCTCCGGAATGATTTTGGCGGCCGGATGGGGAACCCGCTTGCAGCCCCTTTCCCTGGTACGCGCCAAGCCGGCGGTCCCGCTGGCGGGACGCCCGCTGGTGCATTACGCCATGGACCTGCTATACAACCTGGGAATCCGCGAGGCCGTGATCAACCTGCATCACCTGGCCGACACGGTCCGGGAAGTCGTTGACGCGCACCCACTGCCTGTCTCCTTCTCAGAAGAAGAGATCCCCCTCGGTACGGCGGGAGCCGTGGATCGAGTGCGGCCTCACCTGGAAGGCAAGCGTCTAATTCTCATCAACGGGAAGATCTACTTTGGTGGGGGGCTCAGCGATGCACTCCAGTTCCATTTGAGTACCGGCGCTTGGGTGACGCTCGTCCTGGTGCCGCGCGCCGAAGTCTCTCCGTTCACACCGGTGTGGTTGGACGAAAGCTTTCGCCTTCGAGGCTTCGGACGCTCCGAATCCCCCCCCACAGACAATACGGCGGGGCGAGTCCGTGCAGGGGTGTTTACGGGTATCCAAATCTGGGAGCCTGAAGTTCTGAGTTTCCTTTCTAGGGGGGCCCGGGATCTGATTCAGGACGTCTACATCCCGATGCTCAAAGCGGGGGCCCCGGTTTTCGGCTTTTGGAGTTCGGCTCCTTGGTACGAAGCCAGTACACCCGTGCGGTATTTAAGAGCTTCCTTGGAGGTCACGCAGCTGCTGAAAGCCGGGTTGGGCTTTCCGTCGGGGGTAGAGCAGAGCGACCTCGAGCCCGGAGCAAAGGTGGGCGTCGGCTGCCGGGTCCGGCGTTGCGTTCTCTGGAAGGACGCGTTCTTGCCCGACGGCAGCGTAGCCGAACAGAGCGTCTTTTCCGGAGGCGGCCCCCTGCCCCCCGCCGCCTCGTGGATGCAACGGATCGTGACGCCTCGAACACCGGTTTTGGAGGAACTGGCGCGAAGGAATGACATCCCGGTGGAGTCGTGTTACATTGCCTGGCCTCTGGAGGGGATCCTACCGTTGACTGGGTCCGAGTTGAGTCGACGGACGGATCTGCAAGATCGCCGAAAGCGGGAGGAGAGGGGCGGTAGATGAGCGTCCAACAGAGGGAAGTCGATACCCGGCAGGTGCCGCCAGTTCAGCAGAGGGTGATGGAGTTCATTCGGCGGCACTTTCACCCCGGCTACAACCACTTCAACGTGACCAAGTTGGTGGGTGACGCCTCGGCGCGGCAGTACTATCGATATTTCAGTGACGACGGCGGGACCTGGATTTTGGCGGCGTATCCGCAACCTTTCGACCCCGCGTCCTTCCCGTATTTGGAGATCTACCGACTGCTTCAATCGATTGGGGTGCCCGTACCGCGCATCCACAACCTGGACGGGGAACTCGGCATCGTCTTACAGCAGGATCTGGGAGACGAGAGTCTCCAGCGGCGATTGCGGCGGACGGACAGGGAAGAACGCCGGCGTTTGTTTGGTCTTGCGTTGGATCATGTCGTGGCGATGCAAACCGCCGGGAGCCGCGCATTCGGTCCGGAGTGCGAGGGGTACCACCTCGCCTTTGACGAAGCGAAGCTTACTTGGGAATTCGACTTTTTCCGAAAGCATTACCTGCACGGCTTCAGTGGCCGAGCTGATGCGGACGACATCCTGCTGAACGAAGAGTGCCTTCGAATTGCTCAACATCTCGCCGCCTTGCCACGCGTTTTTTGCCACCGCGACTACCACGTCCGAAATCTGATGTGGGCGGAAGATACCCTTTTCGTAATCGACTTCCAGGACGCCCGATGGGGTCCGCCTTGTTACGACTTGGTCTCTCTCCTTAAGGATTCGCTGGACTTGGAAGACGCCGAGGTACGGGAGTTAACCGAAGGCTATGTAGACCGACTGGCATGCGCCTGTTTTGCGGGACTACCGCGGGATCTCTTCCAGTCGCCTCGATTTGAGCGGGATTTTCATCTGATGTGCGTCCAACGACTTTTGAAAGCGTTAGGTACCTACGCCTACCAGATAACCGTGCGCGGCAATTTCATCTACGAACAGTACATCCCGGGTTCCCTGCACCGAACCTTACAGTCCCTGGAGTTTCTCGGAGAGTTTCCACGACTGCACCGCCTTGTCGCGACCGAGCTCGAGTCGCGTTTTTGAACCGGCCGAATTTGCCCACCGGATCACATCTCGGCTACCCGTGAATTTGTTCCCGGCTCGTACGCCGTCTACAATGCCAGCCCATGCATGTGTATATCGAAGACGTTCACCGTCACGTCGGAGAGGAGATAACCGTCAAGGGCTGGGTTTACAACCGAACCGACAAGGGTAAGCTCCGGTTTCTTTGGATCCGGGACGGCACGGGGATCATTCAAGCCGTAGTCTTTCAGAAGAACGTCCCCGCCGACATGTTCGCGGCCGCCGACTCGGTTACTCAGGAATCGTCGGTCATCGTGACCGGAGTGGTCCGCGAGGACCCTCGTGCTCCCGGAGGTTACGAGCTGGACACCCGTGATTTTCAAATTTTTCAGGCAGCCGAAAACTACCCCATTACACCCAAGGAGCACGGCGTCGCTTTCTTGATGGAGCACCGTCACCTTTGGCTGCGCTCTCCCCGCCAGACGGCTGTTCTCCGGGTCCGCCATGAAATCATCCGGGCGGTTCGGGATTTTTTCGACAACCGTGGGTTCGTGTTGGTCGATACACCTATCCTGACTCCGGCCGCTTGTGAAGGTACGACCACCCTGTTCGAACTGGACTACTTCGGAGAAAAGGCCTACCTGAGCCAAAGCGGTCAGCTGTACAACGAAGCGGCTTGCATGGCGGTCGGCAGGACCTACTGTTTCGGTCCGACGTTCCGGGCCGAGAAGTCGAAGACCCGCCGCCATCTGATGGAGTTCTGGATGGTGGAACCGGAAGTGGCCTGGGCCGAGCTCGACGACATCATGCGGTTGGCGGAAGAACTGGTCAGCGAGGTTGTCGCTCGAATCCTCGATCGGCGACGGGAGGAGCTGAAACGACTCGAGCGAGAGACCTCTGTTTTGGAAAGAGTGAAGCCGCCGTTTCCGCGGCTTTCCTACGCCGAAGCTTTCGACATTCTCGAGGAGTCGGGCACGGAAACGCCTCGGGGAAGCGATCTCGGGGGCGGAGACGAGACTGTCCTTTCAGAACGCT
>JAPXNP010000174.1:0-4989 GCA_033811955.1 Acidobacteriota bacterium | reverse complement strand
CATGTGCATATGCTCGATGATGTTGCGCCAGCCGTGGCCGGTGTTGTAGGCGCAGAAGGAGATCTCGCCCTCCTGGGTACCGTAGGGGATCACACACATCTCGGTGCGGCGGAAATCGTAGTTGAAAAGATCCTGAAACCACATGCCTGCAATGAACAAGAAATTCCAAGGATCCTTCCGTCGCTCGAAAGCTTCATCCCCGAAGTTCTTGCCGTAATCGATCCCGGTCAGTCCGTAACTCTTGTCGAACTTCTTCAGCACGTCCCAAAGGGTCAGCCGTTTCGGGGCCCGGAAGGGCTTGTAATGCTTGAGTAGTGCTAAACCCATCATCAAGTTGCTGAGGAACTTACCCCGGGCCGCGTCGGTGATCTTGGTGATCTCCGCGGCCAAGCCGGGGATTGAGATGAATTCGGGTACCGGAACGGCTTCCTTCGTCTCCTTGTCGACCATCAGCGCCGTGCCGACACCGCAGTTGGGGTGACAGCTACAAGTCACTTGCCCCCACTCGGCCCCGGGGCCGTGGGCCAAATCCGCAAAATCCGAGAAGACCCCCATCAGCGACAAGGGGAACCAGTCACGCAACGGTTCCGTCAAGCCGGTCTGTTTCTTCACGTCATAGGCGAGATGCGACAAGGTATAGCGTTGCCGCAAGCGACGCTCGTCGGAGACGTCCTCGTCGCGCCCCGTGAAGGAGACCGGTTGAAAGGCGACGAACGCAATTTTCTTCGGGTTGTCCATGGCAAACCGAATGATCGGGCCGACCTGGTCGTTGTTAACCTCGTTAACCAAGGTCGTCACCAATACGATTTCGGTTCCGGCCCGGTGGATGTTTTCGATAGCCCGGAGCTTGACGTCAAAAAGATTGCCGATATGGCGGTGACTGTTGGCATCGTTGCCGACACCGTCAAACTGGAAATAAACAAAACGAAGGCCGGCTTCGGCGGCTTTCCGGGCGAACTCGTAACTCTTGGCGAACATTAGACCGTTCGTCGCCGCCTGCACACTGTTGTAGCCTACCCGCCGGGCGTACCGGATCGCCCGCAGGAAATGCGGTGACAACGTCGGCTCACCGCCCGAAAACTGCACCGACAGCTGCCGCCGCGGCTTGATCTTCAGTGCGTTGTCGAGAATCTCCTTGATTTCTTCCCAAGCCAGTTCGTGGACGAACCCCACCTGATTGGCGTCCATGAAGCACGGGTCGCACATCATGTTGCAGCGGTTCGTGAGGTCCACCGTAAGGACCGCGCCGCGACCGTAGCGGATAGTGCTTGAGCCGTGGTTGTGTAGATCTTCGTCGTTGTGGGCCCTCTGGTCCCGTCCTGGAAAGTTCGATTCGATCCACTTCAGGAAGTTCTTGTCGATTGACATGATGTCCTCGAACTTCCCGTGCTTCGGGCATTCCTTGACCATCCAGATCTGCCCGTCTCTCTCGAGAATCGTCGCCTTGATCTCGCCCACCTTCTCGTCGATCAAGATTCGGTAATCTTCCTCACCCGACAGGATTTTCTCCCGCGCCTCCTTGACACACTTCGGGCACAGCGAGTCGGTTTCCCGAGGCCATCCCAACTTCGGTTTTGTCTTTTCCCAGGATTTCAGCAAAGGTTGATCCGACCACTTCGGTTTAAAGGAAGGGTTCGGAGGGACCTTGGAATTAAAGTATTGAATGATGTCGAAAGCTTTTCCCGCAGTGAAACAGACGGCGCTGTCCACCGCCTTGAACACTGCGGCCGTTGCCGTACTCCTAGGCATACCAAACCTCCAAATAGAATTAGTCTTGTCGTTATCGACGTCTTCATTTACCCCGCTGGGGGTAGGATCGGCCGCGCACCTCATGATGCGGCCGCTTTCGATACCTCTACTGTAGGCGGCGAAGCCTACGGTGGTCAAGACGGAGTTTGCCATCTTGATGGCAAACTCATGAAATCGGCTCCAGAGTGATCCAATCAGATGGATCAGCTGGTGAGTTGGAGGTCAGCGGATGGAAGAATCGGAACCAAAAGCAAGCAGGGCTTTCAGCCTGTGGGTGCGGGGGAGTTCTCTCCCGGTTGGAAGGATTGACGACCGAAGCGGCGACGGGCGAGCCCCGATGATCCGAAATCCGTCGGTCTCGCCGGCGGACTGCACGGTTCCCCCGACCGCGCTGTCCGAGGAATCCGTGTTCTCCACTTCTCCACGGACACAGCGCGTGGGAACCGGCTGGTTCTCTTGAAAGGCCCGTCACGAATAGAATACCGGGATAGCGTAAGACAAAGGACGTCATCATGCCTGATCGGACTGCACTACTGAAGGAAACCTTGGAACGCCGAGTTCTGCTGCTGGATGGGGCGATGGGCACAATGATTCAGAGTCGCCGTCTCCAGGAAGCGGACTACCGGGGAGAGATCTTCGCGGATCATCCACACGACCTGAAAGGCGACAACGACGTCCTGGTTCTGACCCGGCCCGATGTGATTCTGGATATCCACCGTGAGTACCTGGAAGCGGGCGCGGATATTATTGAGACGAATACATTCAACGCGACCGCCGTCAGCCAACGCGATTACGGACTTGAGGCGATGGCTTACGAACTGAACCGATCGGGCGCCGCGCTGGCCCGGCGGGCCGCGGACGGATTTAGTACGGCCGAACGTCCTCGGTTCGTCGCCGGCTCGTTGGGGCCGACGAATCGAACCGCCTCGCTTTCTCCCGACGTGCTCGACCCCGCCACCCGGAACATTACTTTCGCCGAACTGTCCGCCGCCTATGCGGAAGCGGCCCGGGGCCTGATCGACGGCGGAGTCGACATTCTCCTGGTGGAGACCGTGTTCGACACGCTGAACGCCAAGGCGGCAATCTTTGCGGTTTTGTCGCTCTTCGCAGAGCGCGGGTTGGCCTTACCGATATTCATCAGCGGCACGATTTCCGACGCCAGTGGGCGGACTCTTACGGGTCAGACGGTGGAGGCGTTTTGGAATTCCATCCGTCACGCCGAGCCTCTCGCCGTGGGCTTCAACTGCGCTTTGGGGGCGCGAGACCTGCGGCCCCACGTGGAAGAGATGGCTCGGCTGGCCGACACCTACGTCCTGGCTTATCCCAACGCGGGTTTGCCCAACCAGTTCGGCCGGTATGACCAGACCCCGGAGGAGATGGCGGAGTTAGTGGCAGACTTTGCCCGGTCGGGCCTTGTCAACATCGTCGGAGGTTGCTGTGGTACCACCCCGGAACACATCCGCGCTATTGGCGAGCAAGTAGCCGGCCTCTCTCCGCGGCGTCCGCCGAAACTTCCCCGGATGACGAGGCTGGCCGGGCTGGAGCCCCTCAACATCGGGCCCGGCACTCTGTTCGTCAACATCGGAGAGCGGACGAACGTAGCGGGGTCTCGGCGCTTCGCCCGGTTGATCCGGGAAGCTCGGTATGAAGACGCGGTGGAGATCGCGCGGGAGCAGGTGGAGAACGGTGCCCAAATGATCGACGTCAACATGGACGAAGCGATGCTGGACTCGCAGGCGGCCATGGTCACTTTTCTCAATACGTTGGTCGGTGAGCCCAACGTTGCGAAGGTCCCCGTCATGATTGATTCCTCGCGTTGGGAGGTGATCGAGGCGGGGTTGCAATGCTTGCAAGGGAAACCGGTGGTCAACTCGCTAAGCCTGAAGGAGGGGGAAGAACCATTTCTGGAGCGTGCGAGCTTGGCCCGTAGGTACGGTGCGGCCGTAGTGGTCATGGCGTTTGACGAACAAGGCCAGGCCGATACCCTGGAACGCCGACTCGAGATCTGTCGTCGAGCGTATCGCCTGCTGACGGAGAAGATGCGGTTTCCTCCCGAGGACATTATTTTCGACCCGAACGTTTTCGCGATTGCCACGGGGATCCCCGAGCACAACAACTATGCCGTGGATTTCATCGAGGCGACCCGCCGGATTAAACAGACGCTGCCTTATGCGAAGGTCAGCGGAGGCGTCAGCAACTTGTCCTTCTCCTTCCGGGGCAACGACACCGTTCGCGAGGCTATGCACTCCGTCTTCCTCTATCACGCGATCCGAGCGGGGCTCGATATGGGCATCGTCAACGCGGCGCAGTTGGCGGTCTATGAGGATATTGACCCGGAGTTGCGGGAGAGAGTCGAGGATGTGGTTTTGAATCGGCGGCCCGACGCCACGGAGCGGTTACTCGAGATCGCCGCCCGGTACGCCGATCGCGCTCGAGAGCAGTCGGCACAGCTCGAGTGGAGAGAACAGCCGGCGTCCGAGCGGATCACGTATGCGCTTGTTCACGGCATCGACGAGTACATTGAAGAAGACGTTGAAGAGGCTCGGCGGACACTGGGTGACCCGGTTCGAGTGATCGAAGGTCCCCTCATGGACGGCATGAATTTAGTCGGCGATCTTTTTGGTTCCGGAAAGATGTTTCTTCCGCAGGTCGTCAAGAGTGCCCGGGTCATGAAAAAGGCCGTGGCGTACCTCGTGCCCTTTATCGAAGCGGCCCGCTCGTCCGGTGGCAGGCCGGTCGTCAAGGGCCGGATTGTGCTCGCTACGGTCAAGGGAGATGTCCACGATATCGGGAAAAACATCGTTGGGGTGGTCCTACGCTGCAACGGTTACGAAGTCGAGGACCTCGGTGTGATGGTTCCGGCTTCCCGGATTGTCGAGCGGGCGAAGCAAGCCGATATTGTCGGTCTCAGCGGGTTGATCACGCCTTCTCTGGACGAAATGTGCCATGTGGCGGCGGAGTTCGAACGTGAGGGTCTTCATATCCCTTTGCTGATCGGAGGTGCCACCACGTCGCGCGTTCACACCGCGGTGAAGATCGCGCCCTGCTACTCGGCTCCTACGGTCCACGTCCCCGACGCATCCCGGGCCGTCCCCGTGGTGGCCGACTTGCTTGACGAAGACCGGGCGGAACGCCTGCTGGCCGAGATCCGGTCGGAGTACGAGGAACTTCGTCGTCGCCACGAGCAAAGACACGAGGCCGAACAGCTGATCCCTCTCGAGGAGGCCCGTCGCAATCCGT
>JAPXNP010000173.1:1550-4991 GCA_033811955.1 Acidobacteriota bacterium | reverse complement strand
ATTCAGCTATGCGCGCTCTAACGCTCAACCCGTCCCTGTCCGACGGGCATGTGGCCATGGGGTTGATCTTGGAGTTGTATCACGGTGACTACGCGGGTGCGGAAGCCGCTTTTCAGCTTGCCTTAAGTCTGAATCCCGATGATGTGAACGCTCATAGGGAATACGGCCTGCTGCTCCTGCGGTACTTGGGGCGCTTTGACGAGGCTTTGATGGAGCTCCAGCATGCCCAAGATCTCGATCCGTTACTTGCTCCCCTGAGTTCAAACCTGGCCGAAGCATATCGGGTGCGAGGTGAGTACGACAAGGCTGTTTTGGCTTTGGCTCGCCGCATCGAGCTCGAACCACACACCGTTGCAGGCACAACCAACATGGCTTACTGCCGGCTCGCCCTGGGAGATGTGAGTGCAGCATTGGAGTGGTCGGCTGAAGCCCTTGAGACACAGCCCGACTACAAGCCCGCACTCAAGCTCCGAGTATTCGCTTGTCTATTCCAAAGGAACCTACGCCAGGCCGGGGAGACCTTCGACTTGCTCCTGAAGATGGACGGGCGCGACGCTCAGAGCTTGGCTGTCGGCGGCTTGCTTGCTCTGGCCGAGGGCAACCCGATGGAGGCGGACAAATTCCTTGCCGACGCGTGTCGTGTTTCCGCGGGCGATTTCGTCTGGCCCCTCGATGTGCGTGTTGCAACGCTAAGGGGGTATGTCCTTCAATTGACCGGGAGGCGACAGGAGTCCGAACTATGGCTGGACCAAAGCACCCGCTTGGACGCCGAGGCCGTTAAGCATTCGGCCGCGAGATTCGTTGCACCTGCCTACTTTCACAATTCGGCTGCAGTTTATGCTATTCGCGGAGAAACGACAGAAGCCTGCCGCCGGCTGACCGAGGCAATTGAAAAAGGGTGGAAGGCCTGGCTCTTGAACCGCCCGCTCCCCTTTTGGGCCGACCTGGAGGACCGTCCTTGTATTCAGAAGGTTATAAGCCCCTTGGAAAAAGACCTCGCACAGATGCGGTGGCGCCTGAGTGATTCCGCGTCCCCCTCCAACGTTGTCCTGACGGATGAGGACAGGCACTCTCCATATCACGTAGAAAAGGCTTCCGCCGGCGGCTGAAAAACACCGGTCTCAGCTCGGCGAAGATTGTGCACGCGCAGCCGGCACTCCTCCCGCTCGAAGCGATTCGAGGCTGCGGCGATCGTGGAGCGGCGGGGTATCCCGGTTTCACGCCCCACCTCGAGCATTATTCGCCCCCCAAACCAGCGCACAAAGGAGGGAGAGGGAAGGCCCGTTCGCCCGGAATCAGCATCATCCCGTTACTACGAAATCGCGAAACCTGCCCAGATCGGCTGCTCGGAGGGCTGCCGTCACCCGGACTCCTTCGGGAGCGTATTCGACCTGTTCCACGCGGCCCCGTTCCCGCACTTCCGGAAGCAATTCTCCCCGCGCATAAGGCACCACCAGAGTTACCGTCCGATAACCGCAACTGACTCGCTCTTCCAACACATCCAGCAACTCGTCCACGCCCTCCCCGGTCAGCGCCGAAATCGCCACCGCTCCGGGCGGCAATTCAACTCCCCCTTCCCGCCATTGATCCCGCTTGTTGTATACCTCCAGAATAGGAACGTGGGCGGCTCCAACCTCTTCCAAAACCTCGTAAACGGTCCGGCGATACTGCGGCCAAGTCGGATCTGAAGCGTCGATTACATGCAGCAGCAAGTCGGCTTCCACCGTCTCCTCCAAGGTGGCGTGAAACGCCGCCACCAGGGCGTGCGGAAGTTTCCGGATGAAGCCCACGGTATCCGAAAGCAAAACCTCCTGTCCCGAAGGAAGTGACACCCGTCGAACCAAAGGATCCAGCGTGGCGAACATGCGAGGGCTCACCACTCGTCGAACCCCCGTCAATCGGTTGAAAAGAGTTGACTTGCCTGCATTCGTATAGCCAGCAAGGCTGACAACCGGAAGGGGTACTCCCTGTCGCTTCGCCCGCTGCAAGGCCCGGCGTTGCTCCAGCTGCTCCAGTTCGCGCCGAATGTTCGTGATTCGCCGGCGAATGATCCGGCGGTCCGACTCCAATTGCGTCTCCCCAGGACCCCGCGTCCCGATACCTCCCCCCAGGCGGGACAGCTCCCGGCCGCGCCCGGTCAGCCGAGGCAGCGTGTACTCCAGCAAGGCCAGCTCCACCTGAAGCTTGCCCTCTCGACTACGAGCCCGCTGCGCAAAGATGTCAAGGATCAAACCGCTCCGATCCACCACCTTGACCTCAAGCTCTTCCTCCAAGTTTCGCTGCTGGACCGGCATAAGCTCGTCGTCGAAAACGACTAGATCGGCGTTCACGGCCAGCACTCGGTCGAGCAGCTCGGCGACCTTCCCACGTCCGATGAAGTAGGCGGGATCCGGGGAGGGACGTTCCTGCAACACGGTTTCCACTGGAACCGCCCCGGCACTGACCACCAGCTCTCGAAGCTCGGCGAGTGACGCCTGCGCTTCGGCCCGACCCAAGCCACCGTGAGCCAGGCCCACCAGAATCGCCCGCTCCCCCGAATCCATGGCGTACACCCCGGACCCCTCTTCCCCCCGCCTCCTCTCTTCAAACTCAGACACGATGCGTTTCGTACTCCTCACAGTTTGCTCGCCCACAATCCCGGCACAGGTTCGAACCTACCGTCCACGAGGCTGCCGGCCCCGTTTCTCGGCTCAGACCGATTGCTTTACGGTCCATCTTAGGTGGGTGCCGGAACTATGCTCACGGCCCTACAACTGGATCACTCCCGATTCCACCACCGCATTCTTGAGACTTCCGTTCAGCCAACCCGGAAACGACATGAGGGATGATCCGTTCACCGTGGAACCGACCGTTCTCGATAAAGATCCGATTGGTCTCCAAGCCCGACACCACCGAACCGGCGACATACACTCCGGGGATATTGGTTTCCAAGGTGTCTGAATTATGGCGGGGAGCCAAGGTCCGAACATCCACCTCCACCCCCGCCAGGCGCAATAACGTCGGGTCGGGATGGTACCCGGTCATGGCGAAAACGAAGTCGTTGGGCAGCGTCACGATCCCTTCAGGTGTCTCGACCAGGACTTCCCGCAGGCGTATCTCCCTGACACGGCTTAAAAAACAGGCTCGGATCTCCCCGTTCCGAATACGGTTCTCAACATCAGGACGAATCCAATACTTAACTTCGTGACCCATCTCCCGACCTCGGTGAACCAGCGTTACTCGGGCACCATTTCGGTACAGTTCCAAAGCAGCGATGGCCGCCGAGTTCTTTCCGCCCACAACCAGGCAGTCCTTAGCGTAGTACGGATGCGGATCCCGATAGTAATGAGTCACCTTCGGAAGGTCCTCTCCCGGCACGCCCAGGAGGTTCGGGTTGTCGTAGTAACCCGTGGCGATGACCACCTTGCGGGTGGCGTATTCAAGTTCGTCCTGAAACCGGTC
>JAPXNP010000173.1:0-1540 GCA_033811955.1 Acidobacteriota bacterium | reverse complement strand
TATTCAAGCCGTAGAATTCGGCGACGCGGCGGTAGTATTTCAGCGCATCGATCCGGCGGGGTTTCTCCCTAGCCACCGTCATCGGAACGCCACCGATCTCCAGCAACTCCGCCGTGGTGAAAAAAGTCATGTTCTCCGGAAAGTGGTAAATGGAATTGATGATGCAACCCTTCTCGACCACCAGGGTGTTAAGACCCGCCTTACGGGCGTAAATGGCGCAGGCCAATCCGGAAGGGCCGGCTCCTACTATGATCAAATCATACTTGGCGTGCGTTGACACTTCGTGAATCCGTACTCTAGAATACTGCTTCCACGGGCGATTAGCTCAGCTGGTTAGAGCGCCGTCTTCACACGGCGGAGGTCACTGGTTCGAGTCCAGTATCGCCCACCACCACTTCCTTAATTACTTTCTACCCGTGGCCGTCCCTCATCGGCGGAACCAGCTTAAAAACCAAAACACCAGGCTGAGCACCACCGAGAGCAGAATCGAGCTCGCTAGAGGAATATAAATCTTCCCGTTCCGAAACTCGATGGTAATGTCCCCCGGAAGTCGACCCAACCGTAACGATGGAAACACAAGCAGCACCAACCCGACGGCGGTAATCAGCAAGCCAATCCAAACGAGGGTCTTTCCAAACTCCGTCAACATGTCTCAGCGGACCAGTTCACAGCCCGAGAAAAAATAGCTTACCTCGAACCGGGCAGTTTCCGGCCCGTCACTGCCGTGAACGGAATTGCGTTCGATGCTTTCGCCGTACAGGCGGCGGATCGTGCCCTCGGCGGCGTCCGCCGGATTCGTCGCTCCCATAATCTCGCGCCAGCGCACAATCGCGTTCTCCCCTTCGAGCACCATCACCACAATGGGGCCCTCCGACATGAAGGAAGTGAGACTGGCAAAGAAAGGCCGTTGCCGATGTACATAATAAAAACCCTCGGCCTGGTGCAGGTTCAGTTGTAGGGTCTTCAGGGCCGGCACTTTGAGCCCTCCGGCCTCAGCCATAGCCAGAATGGTCCCCACGAGATTCCGTCTTACAGCATCCGGCTTGATGATCCCCAGTGTCCTTTCCATCGTCACCTCTTCCTCGTTCCTATTCTTGAACCGCGGCCTTGGTCCAAAGCGATACCCCAGCCCGCACGAAGAATACGTCCGAGACCCCAAGGTGCTGCAGATGTACCATCGGCCGCCCTGTCAAACTTCCTCCCCGACCGGCAAGACCAACGAATGTACCATTTCTCGAGCCGGCCGCACTTAGTTACGCAGCACCGAAACGACGGCGGCACCGATTTCCGCCGGGCTCTCCACCACGTGGATGCCGCATTCCCGCATCCGAGCCATTTTCTCTGCGGCGGTTCCCTGCCCTTGCGAGATAATGGCGCCGGCGTGCCCCATGCGTCGACCGGGAGGAGCCGTACGTCCGGCTACGAATCCTACCACGGGTTTGCTCATCTTCCGGAGAACGAACTCGGCCGCTTCTTCTTCCGCCGTACCTCCGATTTCGCCGATCAGCACCACGGCATCGGTTTCCTCGTCGTTCTGGAA
>JAPXNP010000172.1:506-4991 GCA_033811955.1 Acidobacteriota bacterium | reverse complement strand
GATGTGGTCACTAAGGAGAACTACTCACGGTACTGGCGTGAGGGCGTCGGTCTGATCGAAACTGCCGAGACAATGCAGCGGTTGGCCCGCCCGATTGAGAAAAAGCCATCGCGTCGTTTGCGGATCGTAGTTCTCGGGCGAGAAGATTCGGCGTTCTGGGTCCCCGTCAAGCAGGGAGCTCTGCGAGCCGGTGAGGAGCTTCGGCGGTTCGGCGTCCAGGTGGACTGGGTTCTTCCCGAAGGTGTTCGAGAACGGCAGGACTTTTCGGCGGCGTCCTATGGACCCGCCATCCAATCCGCTCTCGAGAGCAAATATGACGGTATCGTGTGCGTCTCGGTAGATTCGGCGCTGATTCCTTACATCAATGAGGCGGTACGGCGAGGCGTGCCGGTGGCGACGGCAAACAGCGAGCCCATCAGTCTGCGCAGCCTCATGGTCACCATCTCCGAGCAGGCCGAGAAATTACACAGCGAGGGGAACACCCTGCAGGAGATCGCCGTGGAAGTACGGTCCGCCATGGATCAGATCGGCGACGCCATGACTCAGGTTTCGCGGGCGGCGCAAGAAGAGAGTGTGCAGGTGGAGGAGACGCGGCAGTCCCTGGACCGGCTGCTGGAAGACATTCGGCGGATCGACGAGGCAGCTCGCGCGGAAGCCGAACAGGCCGGGAAGACCGGACGGTCCGTCGAGGTGGGGGTTGAAGAACTGAAGGAGGCGCTCTCGAACATTGGCGGTATCTCGGCATCCGTGATGGAAACGCGGGACATCGTCGGCGTTCTCGAGAAGCATTCCGGAAAAATCATCGATATCGTCAAGCTGATCAACGGCATCGCGACCCAAGTGAATCTGCTCTCCTTGAATGCTTCGGTGGAGGCCGCCCGAGCCGGGGAAGCGGGGCGGGGTTTCAGCGTCGTCGCCGAGGAAATCCGTCGTTTGGCGATCAATACCGGAAAAGCCACGGACGACGTTCAGGATGTTGTGGAAGCGATCATGGAAGACGTGCAAAAGCTGAGCGGACTCATACGTGAGGATGCCGAGAAGGTTGATGCTTTGACAGGTCTGACCGAGCACTTGCAAGAGGCTTTTCAGCAGATTTCCTTCGCGGTAGCCGGCGACCAAGAGAGGGCGGCAAAGATCGCATCGGCGATTTCCGAAATGGTTGAAATAGCCCGCTCGCTACAGCAAGCCATGGAGAATTTGTCTAATGTAAGCGTCGAGAATGCCTCCACCGTGGAGGAAGTTTCCGCTTCCGTGGAATCGATTGTGGCGCAATTTCACGAGGTAAGCCGGATGGCGCGTGCTTTCCAGCGCTTGGCCGACAGCCAGGAGAAAATGCTCGCCAAGTTCACTCTGTGACGTCAAACACGAAGTAGATTCCGGCCCCTGAGGGACTTGCCTGGTGCTCTGGAGGCGAGGTCACGCCCACCGTGAACAGGGCACCGCCGCGACCGAAGGCTGTGATTTCGAACCGCGACACGGGTTAAGGAATTTCCACATCCAGCTCTGTTCCGGAATAGGTTACCGTCTGATCGGCGGAACCTTCGTATGGACGCGGACGAGGGTGATCCGGGTCAACCACGACCACTTCTACGGTTCGCTCCCCCAGCATACTTGGGAACTCGCCTTCTCGCGAACCCAGGATGAGCTTCCGCTCGAGATCGATCCAGCGGATCGGAATCCGACTAGACGCGCCTGCTTCGTAGGCGTAACTGGTGCCGTCGTCTTCGTAAAGTCGGAATTCGGCGTCGGCCCCGGCATAGACGACCAAGCGCATAGGATCGACGGGCTTTTGGTCGGTCCATTCCAGTTGAGGTCCGAAGGGGATGACGGAACCCGCCCGTACGAAAAGCGGCAGGTCGGAGTAGGGAGCTTCGGCTTCTATTCGCCGGCCGCCTTCCAGTATTTGTCCGGTATGAAAGTCGTACCACCGGGAGCCGGCCGGCAGATATACCGCCCGGCTTCGAGCCTTGTAGGTCGTAACCGGGTTTACCAGAAAAGCGGGGCCGAACATGAACTGGTCGGCGACGTCCATCACCTCGGGATCATTCGGGAAATCCATAACCAGAGCCCGCATTAGCGTGTAGTCTTCATGTGTCACCCACCCCATGAGGGAGTAAACGTAGGGCAAGAGCCGGTAGCGTAGCCGAGTGTATGCCAGCATGCTCTGGTAGGCGGGATGATCCTCGGGGGCGACGTGAAACATTTCCCGGTAGGGAAACTGTCCGTGAACGCGGAGAAGGGGACAGAAGGCTGCGAATTGGTACCAGCGCGTGACGAGTTCGCGCCACTCGGCGAGGTCCTCCCCGCGCGCATTTTCGAAGCGCCGCTCCACCGCGAAGCCCCCGACGTCGCTGGTCCAGTACGGGATGCCGGATAGGGAAAAGTTGAGGCCGGCCGGAACTTGGACCGCAAGATCGTGCCAACGCGCCGCAATATCACCGCTCCAAGTAGCCGCAGAGTACCTCTGTTGCCCCGCGAAAGCCGACCGGGTCAAGATGAACACCCGCCGATCCGGGTAGCTCCGCCTCTGCCCCTCGTATACGGCTTTCGACTGCATGAGCGAGTAGGTGTTGCGGTATCTTGCCGCAGAACCCAAAGCGGTCGGGTGCATCCTAAGCAGTGTTTCCTCGGGTGACAGGTTGGAATGAATATCGGGTTCAGTAGCATCCATCCACCAGGCGTCGAATCCCATCACTCCCAATTTCTCTTGGACCTGCCGCCAGAAAAGGTCCCGGGCTCCTTGGTCGTACGGATCATAGAACGTGGAGACGTAGCCGACCCAGTCGCGTTGGTTCAGCTCCACGTTGCGCATGTACAGCCAGCCTCGTTCTTTGAACGCCTCAAAGTTCTTCGTGCCGACGTAGAACTTGGGCCATACCGAGATCATGATCCGGCTATGTAACTCGTCGTGAAGTTGACGAACCATTCCTTCCGGATCGGGAAATCTCGAGCGATCGAACTCATGGTCGCCCCACTTGTCCTCCTCCCAGTAAAACCAGTCTTGTACGATCACGTCGAGCGGGATCGAACGCCTGCGAAACTCCTGGACCGTTTCGAGCAGCTCCTGTTGTGTCCGGTATCTTTCACGGCTTTGCCAAAGACCCGCCGCCCAGCGGGGCATCATGGGAACCCGGCCGGTGAGTCTGCGGTATCCGGAGACAACTTGGTCCAAAGTGTCGCCGGCGATGAAGTAGTAGTCGATGTGATCGGCTACTTGGGAATATAGGGAAAGATCTTGGGGGTTCCAGGAAGGATCCGGAGGTAGCGTCTGGAACCCGATGAATCCTCCCTGAGGAATCCACTCGAGACGAATCGGGTATCGTCGTCCCGCCTCCAGACGCCGGCGAATGATGTGCGTCCAGGGGAGCCAGTTCTGGCGCCAGGCGTCGACCACGAGTTCATCGTTGATCCACAACTTTACGTAGCTGGAAGCATAGAGGCGGAACTTGTACTCGCCCGTCTCGTCGGGCTCGATCTCGCCGGACCACCTGATGCTTCCCTGGTTCACGTCGAATCCGTTGGGGTAGGGATCGTTGACGTCGATGTACTGGTGCTCGATCCGAGCCTCTGTTCTAGCAAGGAGAGGCGAGCGAAAATCCGGCCGCCCGAAGTACTCGACGGTGAGACCTCCCGCTTCTCCCTCCCGGTTATAGAGGGTCAGACCTTCGATAGCTTGGTAGTCGCGGGTATCGCCGAACTTCGTCCGCGAATAGTTGTCCCATAGGATGCCGTAGTTACGGTTTGATACGAGAAAGGGGATCACGGCCACGATGTTGTATTGCCACAGATCCACGTCGTGACCCTTGTAGTTCATGAGTCCATGCTGGTGTTGACCGAGCCCGTAGAAGGCTTCGTCGGGAGGGGATTCGAAGATCTGCTGGACGTGGTAACACCTTTCGCCGAAAACTTCCGCCGGAGTAAAGCGTTTTCCTCCTTCGGCTCTTTCAACCAACAGACGACGGCCTTCCGCATCAAAAAAGGACGTCGCACCCGTCTGCAAGTCGACCCGGGCGGACACGCGGGCCGTCTTGAGGACGATCTCACCATTTTCTTTCGAAACGTCCCATGAAACCGACCGGCTCACGTCGTCGGTTACGATCAAGCCGGGGCGAGTGGAGAATTCCTCTTCAGCCGTCGCCGTGACCCGGACAATATCTTCATCCACGACTTGCAGCCGGACTAAACGAGCCTCACTCGGAGTGGCCGGCTGGAGTCGAACGACGATCCCATCCGGTTGCTTCTCATAAGCTCCCGAACGGCAACCGACCAGGATGACGGCAAGCACCATCAAGCCGGTGGCGCCCGGAACGATCTTTTGAAAACGGCCTCGTAGCAACATCCTGTTTCCCTCCCGTGTTGGCCTCGCCAATTGAGAATCGCCGGCCGAGCGGCGACGGACATAGCGATGAAATCCTACCGGGAGTTGCCTGAAACAACAATCGGGAATCTGTAAAGTTCGGTCAATGCGCCGGCTCAAGGCTGAGC
>JAPXNP010000172.1:0-496 GCA_033811955.1 Acidobacteriota bacterium | reverse complement strand
ACATGTGATCCGTTACCTTAACCTGGGAAGACAGCCTCGCCGGCAGTACATTGAGGAAGCGAAAAGGGATGTCCAGCTCTGGCTACGCCTCTCTACAGCGCACCCACGACAGCGGATTCGTCGAATGGAACCGTCGTACGCAGGCAAGCAACGTTTCCACCGGAGGAACCATAGTTCTTGTCGCTCTTGCCAATCCTGTTCTCTTCCTGCGTCCTCAGGGTCGAAGACAAGACGATCCTTCTTTCCCGGCGGTACCCGAAAGCACGGGTGGATTTCTGAAAGTTGGTCGTCATACCCGCAGAAGACTCTGTTTGAGAAGTAGTGCCGCCGAGCCGCCTTACCTCTTTCCTGGGCGGTTGAAGAAAAGCTTCAGCAAAGGGGGTTCGGATCCATCGGCTCGGGGAGTGCCCATCAGATTTGCTACGGCCACGTCCAGCCGGCCGTCTCCGTCCAGATCCGCCAATTCGAGGGTAGGGAAATCGCAGCGTTCATCCGC
>JAPXNP010000171.1:0-5000 GCA_033811955.1 Acidobacteriota bacterium | reverse complement strand
AACGCAGACAGGAAGGGCGTCCGCATGTCTCACCTGAACGAACTGGTCGTGTTGAGAAGGATTCACCGATGGTCGGCGTGGTTCTTATGGGCTTCGCTCGTCTGTGTGCCCGTCGCTTTGTACGGAGCTCTCATCTATGCTCCCACCGAACGCGTCATGGGAGAAGTCCAGAGGGTCTTCTATTTCCATGTGGGAACGGCGTTTGCCGCGTTCCTAGCGTTTTTCCTGGTTTTTGTCGCAGGGATTGCCTATCTGTGGAAGAAGGTCGTCTTTTGGGATCAGCTGGCGGTCGCCTCGGTCGAGGCCGGACTCGTATTTACGACCATCGTACTGACGACGGGACCGATCTGGGCACGCCCGGTCTGGAATACCTGGTTTCCTTGGGGCGATCCTCGGGTTACGACCACTTTGGTGCTTTGGTTTATTTACGTGGCCTACCTGGTTCTACGTTCCAGCCTTCCGGAGGCGGAGCGAAAATATAAGCTGTGTGCCGTGTTCGGCATTGTCGGCTTTCTTGACGTGCCGATAGTCTGGATGTCGATCCGATGGTGGCGAACGATCCACCCGGTTGTAATCACCAGCTCGGGAGCCAACCTGGATCCGCCGATGCTGCATGCCCTGGTGGCGGCGGTGGTTGCCGCTGGGTTCTTGATCGCGGCTTTGATTCTCCTACGAGCTGGGATGCGAGTTCAGGCTCGGCTGGTGGAGGTCTACTCCTACCGTCTTGCCGATCAGAGGAGGTGGGGTCCTTGACCTGGAATTGGTACTTGTTCGCCGGGTATACCGTTATCTGGGTGTTAATTGCGCTCTACCTGCTGTACCTGCACAGGGAGCAGAGACGAACGACGGAAAGACTGGAGGCGGTGGAGCAACGCCTGGCAAGGGATCTCGGCAAGGAACACCGGGAGGGGTGACGATTCAAGCAATTCGGGAAAAACTACCGGGTTATTTTCTTGCAATGGGATACTGGCTCCTACTCCAGGGCTCGGCTTTGGGAGCCGTCCCGGCCTCCGGAGAGGAAGCGCAGTTTTTCTCGGTCACGGTACGGGAAAAGTCGGGTGTATTCGTCCGTGACCTCCGGGTGAACGAGCTTGCCGTCGAGATCGACGGGAAACCGGTGGAGGTCGCCTATTTGGGCCGCGAAGACGTGCAGGCGGCCTTCGCCTTTCTGTTGGAGAACAGCCCCCGTACGGCCGCATTCGGCGTCAGTATGCCTCACTGGGGACGGATCAACATCATCGATAAGATTCGGTGGGGATTGCAGGACGACCTCATGTTCGCCCTGACGCGTCGGGGTGAAGTACTTTTGGCTCAGTTCTTTGAAGACCTCGAGGTTTTGCAGGATTTTACGAATGTCGAGGAGGATCTCGTGCATGCTCTCCACACCTTGCAGCCACGTTCGGCTGGAATTGTGCTGGACAACATCCCCGTCGGACGAATCATGGCGAAGGGGCTGGACATGGTGCGGTCGAGACCGGAGCGGCGAAAGGTGTTGGTGATATTCAGCCGTACGGTCGATCGGGAGACGTACCAAAACCAAACCGAATACCGGGAGATGTTCCGGGAGTCGCCGGTCGATCTTTTTTGGGTGGCGTTTGCTCCTCGGTTTCCTACCGAGCAAGGTCAGTTTGAGGAAAAAATGACGGGGAGTTTTGTTCGGAGTCTGGCTCGGGAGACCGGGGGATACGCTTATGTAGCAGCCGAGTTCCGATATCTTGACGAGTTGTTCACGGAATTGCGGGGGCGCCTTCTCGTCGCTTACACGATAGGAGTACGGGTGGAGCCGAGTTCGCCCTCTCGAGAGCATCAGTTGAGTGTCCGGGTGGCGCGGAAGGATTGCCAGGTGACACACCGCCCGGTCCTAGTGTATTAGGTTGTCACGGTCACCCTGAACGCGCCGTACAGTCGTAACCATTCTTCGATCGAAGTCGCTTCTTTCTTGGACTTTCCGTTCTTGACAGGGTCCGGGGCTGATCTTATATCAACATCCGGCGCAGGCAAGAAAAGGAAACAGCCGCAGAGTACATGCGGCGTACCCAGACGATATTCAAGCACGCGGTTAAGGAGGCGTACTAATGGGCAAGATCATAGGAATTGATTTGGGGACCACGAACTCTGTCGTTGCCGTGATGGAAGGTGGTAAGCCGACCGTGATCCCCAACCAGGAGGGATCCCGGACTACCCCTTCGGTTGTGGCGTTTACCAAAAGCGGCGAGCTCTTGGTCGGGCAAGTTGCTAAGCGGCAGGCGGTCACCAATCCGGAGAACACGGTCTTTTCCATCAAGCGGTTCATGGGCCGAAAGTTTTCCGAGGTGACCGAGGAAGCCAAGATGGTCCCTTACAAGGTTGTCGCTGCGAAGAATGGTGACGCCGGGGTCGAGGTGATGGGTAAGGTTTACTCTCCGCCTGAGATTTCGGCTCGGATCTTGATGAAGCTGAAAGAAGCGGCGGAAGCGTACCTCGGAGAGAAAGTAACCCAGGCGGTCATTACCGTTCCCGCCTACTTCAACGATTCTCAGCGGCAGGCGACCAAGGACGCAGGTAAGATCGCCGGTTTGGAAGTGCAGCGGTTGGTTAACGAACCGACTGCCGCTGCGTTGGCCTACGGCCTTGACAGGAAAAAGGATGAGACCATTGCCGTGTTCGACTTTGGCGGCGGCACGTTCGATATCTCCATCCTGGAGGTGGGAGAAGGTGTCGTCGAGGTCAAGGCGACGAATGGTGATACGCACCTGGGCGGAGACAATCTCGATCAGCGTCTGATGGAGTGGATCATTGCGGAATTCAGGAAGGATCAGGGGATTGATTTGTCGCAGGATCGGATGGCGTTGCAGCGACTGCGGGAGGCGGCCGAGAAGGCGAAGATGGAGTTGTCCTCCATGCAGGAGACCGAGATCAACCTGCCTTTCATCACCGCCGACGCCTCCGGCCCGAAGCATTTGACGATGCGGCTTACGAGGGCCCGGTTTGAAGGGTTGGTGGAAGACATTCTGGAGCGCACGTTAGAGCCTTGCCGGATGGCGCTTAAGGACGCCGGGCTGAAGCCGGAAGATATCGACGAAGTGGTTCTGGTAGGCGGCTCCACTCGGATTCCGCGAGTGCAGCAGATGGTTACCGACTTCTTTGGCAAGGAGCCGCACAAGGGAGTTAATCCGGACGAGGTGGTGGCCATAGGTGCTGCGGTTCAGGCCGGCGTATTGGGCGGTGAGGTCAAG
The DNA here is from genome assembly GCA_033811955.1 of Acidobacteriota bacterium. GTDB lineage: Bacteria > Acidobacteriota > UBA6911 > RPQK01 > JAPXNP01 > JAPXNP01. Next base: position 1,785 of record JAPXNP010000171.1, on the reverse strand, counting down.
GACGTCCTGTTGCTGGATGTGACTCCGCTGTCTCTCGGCATTGAGACCTTGGGCGGGGTCGCTACCGTGTTGATTCCGCGTAACACCACCATTCCGACGCGGAAGAGCGAGATTTTCTCCACTGCGGCGGACAATCAGACGTCGGTGGAGATTCATGTGGTCCAGGGGGAGCGTCCTATGGCGCGGGACAATAAGTCGCTCGGACGTTTCCATCTGGTAGGCATTCCTCCGGCGCCGCGGGGGGTGCCGCAGATCGAGGTGACTTTCGATATCGACGCCAACGGCATCTTGAACGTTTCTGCGAAAGACCGGGGAACCGGTAAGGAGCAAAAGATTACGATCACCGGCTCTACCGGCCTTAGTGAGAAGGAAATCGAGGAGATGGTCAAATCGGCCGAGGCTCACGCCGAGGAAGATCGCCGTAAGCGCGAGGAAATCGAGGCGCGAAACCGGGCCGACAACCTCGTGTACAGTTGCGAGAAGCTGTTACGGGAGAATCGCGACAAGCTTTCAGGTACCGACGTCCAGCAAGTCGAACAAGCTATCGAGCGGACGAAGAAAGCTATCGAGGAAGGCGGCGTCGACAGAATCAACGCGGCGGTTGAAGAGTTGACTCAGGCTTCACATCGACTGGCGGAAGTCATCTATCAGGCGTCTCAAGGACAGGAGGCGTCGGCCGGAGCGTCCCAGCGGAGCGCGAGTTCCGGCGGGAGCCAGGACGAAGTGGTCGACGCCGAATATGTAGACGTCGACGATAAGAAATAAAGAGGAGCTGAGGCACGTTCCTTCGGCCCTTGGAAGGTTGGCGACGCGGTAGCGCCGGCCCTCCAAGGGCCGGCTTGTGTTCGCGCCACGGCTCCAGATGACTCGAGCTTTTGTCTACTCTCGGAGTGAGTCCGGGGGGAGAGCGTCTGTCTCGGCGGCAGACAGACCGCAGCAAGGTAGGTGGACCATCTCGGCGAGGTCGGCTAAGGAAGTCTCCACCTGTTTGTCTGGCCGTCCGCAGTGACCGGTGCGGCGAGATGAAGGGAACCGTCTTAAGCCGATATGTGGCGGCGGGGGGCGGCGTAGAAGGAGAGGGTTCTCTGTGGTTTTGTGCCGCTCAACTCGCCGAGAGTCCCGTCGCTTGCAGGAGTAGGGAGGTTCGTCTTCGAGAAGCGCCGCCGCATCCACGCTGAAGCTGTCCGGGGCGGTTGCGGCGTAAAGATCCGGGACCTACCTGGGGGCCGTATCTGGTCAGTCGTGCAAGAGCTTCTTAGGAGAACCTCAGCGGCTGAAGTTGGGCTGTGTGCCTTGAATTAAGGCGACTTTCCCTCGCGTTTTGCAGGTCTCTATTCGGGCCCGTCAGGGTGCGGAAGAGCCAGTAGTTTCTTCCGCAACTGGGCATAGGCTTTTACCGCTCCAGGTCCGCTTTCGGCAGCCGTCCGAAAATCGGCGAAAAGACCTTCCAGACGAGGTAGCAAGTTTGCAGTCGTCGTGGGCCGATAAGGCAGGGCGATCCGGGGTAAACCCAGTTCCGCGAAAACCCGGAGATAGCGTGCCGTGACCATGTCGGGGCAGGGGAGTCGTCTTCGTCCCATTTGCAGCTCGAAGCCGAGAAAAGTTTGTAAAATCCGTGGTTCATGCTTTCGGCCGAGAAGATCGATGTACCGTACCGGACCGGTCAGAACCGTGTCGCGGTACAGTGCGAGGATCTCGTTCTGGAGATTTCGAAGCGTCTCGATTGTTTGACTCATTTGCTTACCGAGTGCTACTTTGCCGCAGTTCCAGCTCTTGGCCCTGGGT
>JAPXNP010000170.1:0-5026 GCA_033811955.1 Acidobacteriota bacterium | reverse complement strand
GGCCACCCATCCTCCGCCGGGATTCAATTTCCCCATCAAAAGCATGTCGACGTAGGATCCGAAATTGTGATCCTTCACGAATGGTTGGTCGAAGCCGGGAACGGACCACAGGCGGTAGAGGGCTTCCGTAATCAGCAGAAGAGCGGCACTGGCGCCAATCTGCGTCGACGGGCGATAACGCATCAGGAGGTAAGCTACTAAATACGTGAACGACAACTGGGTAAGAACGTTCCACAGTTCGAACACCAACTTGCCGTTGTAGCCGCAGTGCAAGATGACCCCCAGCCAAAACAGGACAAAGCTTCGGTAAAGAACATGGGCCAGGATTTTTCCCTCGCTGTCACCTCGCTCCCGACGTTTACCCAAAGAAAAGGGCATAGCGACGCCCACGATGAACATGAAAAACGGCTGCACGAGATCCCAGAAACGTAAGCCGTTCCATGGATGGTGGGAAAATTGGACCGCCAGCCAGCCCAGAATGGTTCCGGAAAACTCCGGGCGCTGAAGCGCCTCATAGAGTCCGGCCCCTTCGGCCACCAACAGGAACATGGTCAGTCCGCGGAATGCATCCAGCGAAATAACACGCCCAGGTACCGGTACGGAAAGGTCCTTTTTCACTTACTGCTCCTTTCACTTGAGAAACCGTTTGCGAGCAGATTCTAGAGCTTTCCCTGCCGAGAAAGAAAGGACCAGCTTCGCGCCTTGTGCCGCGCAGCATCGCAAGCACCCCAGTTTGTTCCGCGCCGGAGAACCTCTGCCTGCATCGAGTACTGGGGGCATACTTGCCTGAGCCGCAGCATGTCGGGTTTCAGGCGAAGAATGCCTACGATATCGGTTGCTCGTCTCCTCCGCGGCTCGGGTCGCATACGGTAGCCGGCCGGATGAAAGCACCTGCTTCGAGACATCCTACGAACCGTCTGCCTGCAGGATCTCCTTCAGCCACGGCAGGCCGAGGTTGCGGCCGGTCAGGACCGCCGCCACCGGGCCCCGGTCCAAGGTGACTTTCCCGCCGAGCAAGGCGGCCAAGGGAGCGGCGGCGGATACCTCGATCAGGTACCCCAGCTCTTCCAAGCACCAGCGCACCGCTCCCTCCAGTTCGGATTCGCTGAGCAGAACCACCTCCGGAGAGTGTCTTTGCAAGATGGAGAAAGGCAGCGTCCCAATCCCGCCTTCGATTCCGGCGGCTTTCGTTTTTACCGCCGGTAGTCGGGTGACCGCTCGGCCCGCCGCCAGGGATCTGGCCAGACCGGGTGAGCTTTTCAGTTGACAGGCGACCAAACGCACTCTTTTGCCTAAAACCTCAGCCGCGAGGACGGCTCCGGCCGCGAGGCCTCCGCCTCCCACCGGAACTACCAGTGTGGTGAGCTCCGGTACATCCTCCAAGATCTCCTGCATCACGGTCCCGCCGTTGCCGACGATGACGTCGCAGTCGTCAAAGGCGGAGACATAACAGAGGCCGCGCCTCGCGGCGTCTTCCAACGCCCACTGCTCGGCGGCGTCAAAGCCTTCGTGTGGAGTCGGGATCACTTGGGCCTTGCAAGCGCGAATCTTGGCCTCCTTGGCGGGGTCGACGTTACGGGGTAGGTACACGAATGTCGGTATTCGCTCCCGGCAACCGGCGTAGGCGAGTGCCAGACCGTGATTCCCGGCCGAGCAGGTGCCGACTCCGCGAAGCTTGTCCTGCTCAGAAAGGCGAGAAAGCTTCCACCAGGCTCCCCGGAGCTTGAAAGACCCTGTAATTTGCAGCGATTCCAGTTTCAGCAACACGGGGAGAGCCGGGTCATCCTTCCGGATGCTAACTCTTTCCAGTGGCGTCCGCCGGACGCGGGGCCGCAAGAACGAAGCGGCGCAGGCAATCCTTTGCGTCCAATCCGATGACGTCGTCACAGGAGGATCTTACCGGGTTGTCCCGCTCGGCGACAGTATCGCACCAAAGCGTCGGCAAAAGCCCCGGTCGACGGCGAATCCTTAGGCCAAGGATTTCAGCTCTATGCGGTTGCGCAGTGGCACTGCCGGCGCCGTTGGGCTGCTTGCGCCGTAACGCCCCCGTCGGGTACTCCGTGTCGCCTCTTCCGACAGGACCGCGGGACTTTCTTGCGGCGCCGACGGTCCCGTCGTCGGCAGAAAGCGACGCCAAGGCCCTTGGGTCCGAGGGGCGGGCGTCGCCGTCGTCCGCCGACGCCTGGTCGCCGCCGGGAAAGTGCGGGCGATACGCCGCACCGGCGCACCGCGCGCCCCCCTTGAGTGCTTGCCAGAACGACGTTTCTCGCGGAAGATAAGGAAGCGCAGGGGTGCGAACATCAGGACGATTCCATGGTGCAGGCAAGACTTCCTTGCCTGCGGTAAAGCGGAAAGGAGGTTGCCATGAGTGAACGAAAATTGAATGTCGGTCTTGTAGGAGGGGGTGGTGGAGCCTTCATCGTGCATCCCCATCAGCGTGCCATCCACATGGACGGTACCCGCCAGGTGGTCTGTGGAGCTCTCCATCCCGACCCCGAGGTGGCAATGAGGGAAGCCGAAGCTTGGCCCTATCCCATTCGCGGCTACCGCAACTTCCGCGAGATGATTGAAAACGAAAGCAGGCTTCCGGTCGGCGAGCGAATGGACTACGTACTGATCGTAACGCCCAACCATGTCCATTTCGAACCGGCCAAGTTGGCGCTGGAGGCGGGTTTCCCCGTATTTTGCGAAAAACCTCTGACGGTGACGCTGGAAGAATCAGACGAGTTGGTCCGCATAGTAAAAGCCAAGAACATTCCCTTCTGTGTCGCCCATACCTACCTAGGCCACTGGACCAGCCGGTTGAGCCGACACATCGTGCGATCCGGTTTGCTTGGGAAGATCCGCTGGGTGGATTCACACTACATCCAGGGCTGGCTGGCGAGCAGAGCGGAGGAGCAAGGCTCGCTCCAAGCGGAGTGGCGCGTGGATCCGAAGCGGGCCGGCATCAGCGGCTGCGGAGGAGATATCGGGACCCACGCATTGATGCAGTTGCGTTATGTGACCGGGCTGGAGGTTCACCGCTTGAAAGCGTTTCTGGAGACGTTTGTGGAAGGGAGGCGGCTTGACGACCATTTCACCGCCTACTGCGAGCTGAGCAACGGCGGGAAGGCGCTGATTCGGTGCTCGCAAATCACCATCGGCCACAAGAACGACCTCGGCATCGAGGTGGCAGGAGAGAACGGCACGCTGGTTTGGAACCAGGAAGAACCCGAATGCCTCCGGGTTTACCTGTCTGGTCAGCCGGATCGGGTGTACTGGAGGGGAGAAGTGAAGCCTCATGACGGTTTCCTGGGAGATGTTCCCCCGGAACTGCTGCAGGAACCGACGACCCCTTCGGGACATCCCGAAGGCTTCCACGACGCTTTCGGGCGGCTTCACCGTTGCTTTGAAGCGGATGTACGGGCGTATCAGCGTGGCGAATACCGTGGTGCGGACGGCTCCCGATACGCCACAGTGGAGGATGGAAGGACAGGTATCGCGTTCCTGGTGGCGGCGGTGGAAAGCAACCGACGCAACCACGAGTGGGTGACCTTGCCCTAAGACCGAAGGTGGAGGAGGGATCTTCCCGGTCCTTCCTCCCGAGATTCGGCTACGAAGCGAAGGGGCTGCCTCCTAGAGAGGTGTGGTCTGCTCGCCGAACACTGCCGGATTCGCCGAGAGGAATCCTCTCCCACTCAATCGGACGCGGCGATCCGGATCGAGATTCACCTGCCTCGTACGGCTCGGGAGTTCGCGACGGTCGGAACGTACCTTCGTAACCGGAGAAAGGGTGATTTCGAGACTCCCGAGCTTCGACTTTCGGCGGGGATTCGAAGACCTGAAAAAGACGGCGGCTGCAGATCCCGCCGATGAAGCCGATTCGACAATCTCCTCCATGGGTACAAGACTTCCGAAATCGGCGGGATCCGCAGCCGGCTGATTTCCGCGAAGTATGGGCCCAACCGAGCTTCGGCGTGGGCGACCTCCTCAGACGCCAAGCTCCCTCTTGGCCTTCGCCAAAACTTGATCCAGGCCTTCCAGCGAATTGTTGTTCCGCGGCTTGTAGAGCTGCTCGAGATACTCTCTCGCCTTCTGGGAGTTGGGTCCGCCGAGGACCACCGCCTTGGCCAACGCATCCTGAGCGGCATCCAGCTCCTGCAAGCGCCAATGGCTCAGGCCTTTGATCATGTAAGCCCCGTCGTTCTTGGGATCCAGCTTTAGAACTTGATCGTAGGTCTCGATCACTTTCCGGTAATTTTGGGCCTTCCAGGCCGCGGTGGCCCGTATTCCAAGGCCTGTGATCTTGACCGCATTCCATTGCTGTTGTGTCCACCCTTGAGGAGGACTGCTCGGGTAGGCCTCCAACGCCATGTCGTAATAACGCTGTGCATTGGCGGTATCGCCTTGTTTCGCGTAGTGATCTCCCAACTTGATGGCGTAGTAGACACCTTTCTGAGGACCGAGGAGCTCGACGATTTTCGGTGCCAGTTCAATGACCTTCGCAGAATTCCCCGCGCCCTCGTAGGCCTCCGCCAGCATCACCAGAAGGCCGGCGTCATTCGGCGCCTTGGCCCGTAGTTGCTCGCCCAACTGGACGGCCCGACTCCAGTTCTTTGCCTCGTAAGCTTCCTTAAACTGCTGCCCCAAAAGGCCGGTGTCCCCAGGGAACCATTTCGTCATCTTGTCGCTCAGAGCTTTGGCCTGAGCGGTCATTCCCTTCTGCTTGTACTCTTCGACTATTTGTGCGAAGAAGCCGACGATCGCCTGCTTCATCTTGGCGTTGGGGTGAAGCTTTTGGTAGAAAGCCTCCAGCTTCTTTTCCCTCTCCTGCAAGTCGGGAGTTTTCATGATTTCCTCGACCTGCTGATAGTGCTGGCGATAAACGTAGTCCGATTCAGGCGGTATGCCTTCCATGGAAAAGGGCTCCTGCGCCCACAATACTGCCCCCCCGGTGAACACCAAAACCAAACCGAACAGTATTCCTTGTACCCGTTGACTCATGCCTCTGTTCCTTCCTAAAAGGAATTTGTAAGCTGACGCCCGT
>JAPXNP010000169.1:0-5038 GCA_033811955.1 Acidobacteriota bacterium | reverse complement strand
GTGGATATTTGGCTGAACACGACCTCCCGTTGAATGCTTTGTGGTGCTCACAATTCCACTACGCAAGGAGACTCGAGCAACGGCCGAGAGGCGATCCCCGATCATTTCCAATGATCCGCGGGAACCCTTGTCGAGGGCGTTGAAGCACCATGGGGTTTCCCGGCGCCGGTTGGGACCGGGCCATGGTGGATGGTTCCTGCTGGGGCTGGTCAAGCAGCGATGTGGACGTGTGACCATGCTGAACCTAGAGAAGTGATTATCGCGGTACAAACAGAGCCCTCGGCAGAAAGTCGAAGCCGTCTGGTATATTCAGCCCTTATGCCGGTAACTAGCAGCAAGGCTTGGAGGTCTGCGGCCGGCCGACCCGAGAATCCAGTTGCCTAACAGCAGGGGATTAGAAGCATTGAGTCGAACCGCTCGGATCGTTCGGCGCTCGGCGCCGGCTTGGTTACTGCTCGGTATTACGTCTATCCTTCTCGCTCTAACCTGCATTCATTTCTTGCAGCGATTCGTCTCCTTTGACGGTGCCATGAACCTCCAGGTGTCTTGGTCGCTGGCTCACGGCGACGGATACCGAAGGACCTATGCCGATCGTCCTGCTTTCCCTCAGGAAGTACAAAGCGGTGCGCCTTTGGTTCTTCCAGCAGCCTTAGTCTTTCGTTGGTTTGGGGTAGGGATTTGGCAGGCGCAAGCAGCCAACGTACTGTACCTGTGGCTCGTTTGTGTCCCGGTGTTTTTGCTGGTACGAAGGCGGTGGGGGCCGACCGCAGGGTTCTGTGGTGTTTTGGCTTTTCTGGTAACCCCGGGCTTTCTCAGTTTTGGGGCGCATGGCTATGGTGAGATTCCCGGCCTGTTTTGGCTCCTTTTGGCTTTGGTGGTCTTCCCGTGGGGATCAAGGGCCGGGATGCTCCGGGTCTTTATGGCTGGGCTGTTCCTTGGATTGTCGATTTGTACCAAGACCATCTTCGCATTGTGTGTTCTCGTTTCTCTAGGGTGCTTCGCCCTGGATCTGGGGAGGAGCCCTTCGCGGACGCCGAGGCGCGCCAAGCCATGGATATTGCTGGGAGTGGGGCTCCTACTTCCCTTCATAGTGATGGAAACATGGAAACTAATGGAATTGGGGGGAATCTCAGCCTACTGTGAGTGGTGGGCGGATCAGCTGGGCGCGGTCTCCAAGCAGGCTGGTTTAGCTCCGGGGTACGAAGACACATCGAGCCGGATGGAGAAGATTTTCGTTCATGTTGAGCGGCTGGGAGGCTACTACCACCTTCCTGCTAGTTTGTTGGTGGTATGGATCGTCGGCCCTATACTCGGCTTATGGACTTCTCGAAGGCAGGTGGATCGAATAAGAGATCTTCCGCTGTTTGCACTGCTGCTCTCAGCCCTACTGTTTTTTGCTTGGTGGCTGGCTCTGACTCCCACCTCCAAGGCGTGGCACCGGCGCATCCTGGTGGGCAGCCTGCTCTTGAATGTCTCCTGGGCCTATGTTGCGGCCTTCTTTTGGGAGCGTCTTCACGGCTCACGAAAGTGGGGGCGGAGCCTATTGGCAGGTGCCGGGGTACTCGTAATGTTTTACTTTTTGCGTGTGGACGCAGGTCCGGCCTTGATTTCAGGACCCACACCCTCTCCTGATTTCGAGCGCGCGTTGGAGGCTGTCCGCCGCTTGCCTCCTCAAACATCGGTCTTTGGTTTAGGTTGGTACTCGGCTCCTACTCTCTCTCTCTATGCGGAGCGGCCGTTCCGGGATTTTTTCGGGATTGCCGTCATCGAGTGGGATCCACAAGAGCCCCTGTTCGTCGCTCTTGACGAGCCCGCACTTGCGATGCGCAAGGACACCTGGTTCAGCACTGCATATAGGACCAGGACTCTCCTCCCTAAAGGTTCCACTGCGCAGTTGTTGGAGGTTGACATATCCTCCGCGCGGGTCGAGGTGCCGGCTGATGAGGTCTCGGGCGTACTTACGCACGTCGATCTCACCAGCCGGGACTACGAGTTCTTGGCGGGCGCCTATTCCCACCGCCCGGGACGAGGGCGCTGGTTCTCCACCGACGGGCTGATTGCTTTGCGTTATGAAGGACAAGCGGAGCTGCTGATCTTCATGTTTGCAGAGGATCCACATGCTTATCGGAAGAAAGACGGCACGGTCGTGGAGGTTCGACTCAACGAGTGCCGGCTGGGAACGGTATCCCTTAAGGGTAGAGGCCTGAAAAAGGTTTCTTTTCCCGTGTTGGATTCCTGTCGTCCGCCGGTGGGATCTGTTGTAACGCTGCGACTCCTCAGCAGTGACTTCATCGATCAGCCGCTCATTCGTGACGACCGAGCTCTTTCCATGCAGTTGCTCGAGGTAGGGTTCGGGACTGGGGAGAAACGAAGCGTTGTTGACCTTGATGCTGCACATTCCGACTCGAAGGAAGGAAGAAGTGTTCTCCTTGAGGTGCACCCCAATCCTGCATCCTTTTGCAGTGGAGAAAGGGGGTCGGTTGAAGTTTCGTGGGATGCGGAACAGATGCTGCTGGGTGGGATCCAGGTATGGATTGAGGAGGACGACGGGCGGCGAAAGCTTTGGTTCGAAACGTCCCAACTCAAGGGAAGTAAGACAACCGGTCCTTGGGCTTCTGACGAGATGCAATTTCTGTTAATTGATCCGTCCAGGAAGAGCGTCTTGCGGACCGTCGAGCTTAGGGCTCGTGAGTGCTTTTTCTAGGTCGATGATTGTCGGGGTGCCGGGAACGGCCGGAGGGCTCGGTTTGGGCAGAATGTCGGACGGCTCTCGACGATAGTTGTTGAAAACCGCACTCGGGGAGACGCCGGTGGGGGGAGCAGGCTGAATCAGCCGCCGTTACATGGCGACCGGCGGCCAACCCTTGAACGTAAACCCCAGGAAGTAGCCCGGATTTTCCAAGATGTCCGGATAGACCGGAAGGGAGGCCCGCAACGGGGATCAGGGGTTGGCGGATTCCTTGAGCCGTCACTGAAATTGCCCGGTCAGCAGGGCGGCTCGACTGGGCGGGCAGGAGGGAGCCGACACAAGTGTCTTCTGAAACAGGAGGCCTTCGCGGGCCACGCGATCGAAGGCCGGGATCAGTACAGCGGCATCTTCGTAGGCTCCCGCATGAGGCCGGCTCCAATCGTCGGCGATGACCACCAGGATGTTGGAGTGCGAGGCCTGAGAGATCTTCTGAGTCTTGTCGGGGCCGCAGCCGAAAAGTAGAAGCGGTGTCGGGAGAATGGGTAATCCCCGCCGACCGTCCGGCCGGCGTTGCCGTGGACTCTACTTCCTATGTAGGTTCGACGTAGATCCCACTTTCGATTCCCTTGACCGGTACGATAGTTGGCACGCTGCAAGCCGTCAGCGGATGAATTCGCTGGGGCGGCAGGCGAGCACGTTGCCGTCACGAGGTCGGGGACGGAATCCGGGAGGGCGATGGTGGTGTTCCAAGAGAGTCTTGTCGCTCGGATACGTTGCATCGCTCGGGGAGAGGTCAAAACCTCGCTTAACTTAGCGTCGGCCGGTCGTAATTGCGCCCGGTCGGCATCGGAGATTGGGACGGCCGAGTCGGATTGTGGAAGGAGCTTTGTTTGCTTCCTTCGCTTGCGTTTCCCCCGCAGCGGATTTCCTCCCGACTGGAAAAGTGCCGGCTGCGGGCAAGGCATGTCGGCTCCTTGGGTTCGGAAACAGATAGCGATGCGCCCGCCCTCCGGCAGTGTGGAGGCCCTGCCGCTCTACCAAAGCCGGAGCCGATGTCAAGAGGCGGCTCGAAGGGCCCGGCCGTTTTGTGCAGCCCGCCCTCTCCTCGCCGGGGTGACCGGCATGGTAAGCTTCCCCAAGTATGACTTGTGACAAGGACGATCATCGAGATTGTGAGAACTACTTCGACAAATTGGTGGAATTGATGGATCGCTTGCGGAGTCCGGAGGGATGTCCCTGGGATCGCGAGCAGACCCGTGAGACTCTCAAGCCGATGTTGATCGAAGAGGCTTACGAAGTCCTCGAAGCCTTGGACGGAGACGATCCGGACGCGCTTTGTGAGGAACTGGGGGACTTACTATTCCAAGTCATCTTCCATAGTCGGATCGCCAAGGAACGAGGGGAGTTCGACGCCCGGGAGGTTTGTCGTCGGGTTTACGAGAAGATGGTTCGGCGCCATCCGCATGTTTTCGGCGATGCGAAGTTTGAAACGTCGCAGGAGTTGTTGCGTAACTGGGAGGATCTAAAGCGCCAAGAGAAGTCGGAGCGGACGGAGACGCCGGCTCCGGATCGATTGCTGCTGGATGGGATTCCCAAGAACTTACCGCAGATGTATCGGGCCTACCAGATGGGGGCGAAGGCGGCCCGCGTCGGCTTCGACTGGCCGCGACTCGAAGATCTGCGGGAAAAGTTTCTAGAGGAGTTCGCTGAATTGCAGGCCGCCGTTGCGGCGCGGGATGCAGACGGGATTCGCGAGGAAGTAGGTGACCTGCTGTTTTTGGTAATCAACATTGCACGTTATCTTGAGGTTGACCCGGATACCGCACTGGGGCAGGCGAATCGCAAGTTCGAAAGTCGATTTCGAAGCGTAGAGGAGCGATTTCGGGCGCGGGGTGTCGCCCTGAAGGAGGTTCCTTTGGAACAGATGGAGGAGGCCTGGCAACAGGCGAAGCAAGACTCCGAAGAAGGATCGGTCTCACCGCGGACCGACGCGACCGGCGAGGAGCGTTTGGTGCGGGCTACGTTGCAAACCAGCCGGGAGGTGAGGAGATGAGTCAGGAGGAGAAAGCGAAAGAGGACGAACGTGAAGAATCTCAGTCGCGAAACTTCAAGGTCGAAGACCGAAGGAAGTTGACCAGCGAAGGGGATATCCGGGAAGCGGCCGCCGGGGAGCCGGCCGGAACGAGGACTTCAGCAGGGGACTCAGATTTTAGGGAGTCACCTCCGAGAGCGTCGGGGAGCCGTCCTCCGGTTGATTTTTCAGCGTTCATCATGTCTCTGGCCACCTCGGCCATGGCATTTATGGGCGACGTACCGGATCCGGTCACGGGGCGCCAGGAAGAGAACTTG
>JAPXNP010000168.1:0-5042 GCA_033811955.1 Acidobacteriota bacterium | reverse complement strand
GCTGCCGTATCACGCTTCGACTTGTGACCTTTGTGTGGGACGCGCCAACGGGAAGGAACCGCTCTGCGTACGGTCGTGTCAGGCGGGAGCTCTCTCTCTTCCGCCTCCGAACTGGGACGCGGACGAGAAGGTGATGCGGGTAGGAGGGTACTTGCTGGTGCGTTCCACCCACTGGCGACGGGAGAAGGCATGAACGCAGCACTGACGCTATTGTTGCTGGGGGTGGGTTTGACGACCTTGCTGGGTCTGGGGGCCAGTTGGGTGGATCGCAAGGTTACCGCCCGGGTTCAGTACCGGATCGGCCCGCCTTTGCTGCAGCCCGTCTATGACCTCTTGAAGTTGATTGGGAAGGAAACCGTGATACCCCGCGGGGCGGATCGGGTAACCTTTTTGGCGGCTCCCGCAATGGGTCTGGCCGCCGTCGTCACGGTGTCCGTCATCTTATGGGCGGCGGTCGTGTATCCCGAGCAAGGCTTGGTGGGAGACTGGGTGGTTGTCCTTTATCTTTTGCTCGTTCCGTCTCTCGCCTTGATTGCGGGCGGATCGGCTTCGGGGAACCCGTTGGCGGCGGTGGGGGCTTCGCGCGAAATGCAGCTCTTGATGGCGTACGAGCTGCCGTTTGTCTTGGCCGCCTTGGTTCCGGTAATCCAAGCGGATCTGAACTTCCGATTAGGCGATATCGCGGCTTGGCAACTGGCGAACGGACCAGTGCTTTGCAGCTGGTCGGGCGCTTTGGCCGCCCTTGTCGCCGTCGTGGCAATGCAAGCCAAACTGGCCTTGGTGCCCTTCGACTTGGCCGAGGCGGAGACCGAGCTCGCCGGCGGCATCCTCATCGAGTACTCGGGGACTCCTTTGGCCCTTATCCGCTTTACCCGCAGCCTGCTCCTATTCGTACTGCCCTTCTTCCTCCTGGTTTTGTTCCTGGGTGGTGGAGGTGCCGGCTGGTCGGGCCTACTGGTGGGAGCGGTAGGTTATCTGGTCCTATTGGTGATCATTACCCTGCTTCGGAACACGAACCCGCGGGTCAGGATCGACCAGGCGTTGCGCTTCTTTTGGGGTCCGATGGTGATCGTATCGCTGGCCGCAGTGGTTCTGGCCACGTTGGGTTACTGAGTTCGGCGAAGGCGAGGAGATGCGGACATGAATGCAAGGTTCCGCGCACTGCTGAAATCGCCGTGGGTTTTCCACCTGTCCACGGGAAGCTGTAACAACTGCGACATCGAGATTCTCGACTGTCTTACCCCCCGCTTTGACGTCGAGCGCTTCGGCATTCTTTTGGCCGGCAGCATCAAACACGCCGACGTGCTCTTGGTTACCGGTTCCTGCAATCGACAGGCGGTTGAACGTTTAAAGCGTCTTTACGACCAGATTCCCAAACCTTGTTTCGTGGTCGCCGTCGGCGAGTGTGCCCTTTCCCGGGGAATGTTCATCGACAGTTACAACTGTCCTGTCCCGCTGGATCAGATCGTTCCCGTGGACGTTTACATTCCGGGTTGTCCTCCCAAGCCCGAGGCGATTCTGGCCGGCGTGGTGAAACTGATCCGGAAAGCTGCTGAGGTGAAGCCCGCGGCAACGGGCGGCGAAGAGGGTATGAAGGAGGTGGCGGCGCAGTGAGTCGGACGGAAGAGCGGGAGCACGTTCTTAACACCCTGCATCGGCACTTTGAGGCGGCGATCATCGAGTTTGTCGACCGCTCCCCCCGACGGGTGTACGTGGAGATCAAGCCCGAATCCGTGCGCGAGGTGGCCGACTACCTCTTTCACACGCTGGAGACGAGGTTCAACACGGCTTCTGCGGTGGACACGCCTGCCGCCGTCGAGATTCTTTACCACTTTACGTTAGAGAGGTTCGGGCTGGTGATCTCACTCCGGGTGCAACTCGACCGTCGGGATCCGGCGATCGACTCTTTGGCGGGCTGTTTTCCGGCGGCGGAATGGATCGAGCGGGAAATTCACGAGCTGTTCGGGGTCGACTTCCGGGGACATCCGGATCTGCGCAGGCTCTTGCTGCCGGAGCAGTGGCCCGAAGGGGTCCATCCGTTGCGGCGTGATTACCAGGAATGGGATCCCGAGGCCGTTCGTACGAGAGGGGTCTAGGATGAGTAAGACCGTAGTTCCGATTGGTCCTTATCATCCGTTGCAGGAAGAGCCGGAGTTCTTCACCCTCACCGTGGAGGGGGAGGAGGTGGTCGACATCGACGTCCGGCTGGGCTACAACCATCGGGGAATCGAGAAGCTCTCGGAAACCCGTAGTTTCGACCAAACGGTCTTCTTGGTGGAGCGGATCTGCGGCATCTGCTCGACGAGCCATCCTTACGCTTGCGTGCGGGCCGTGGAAGATCTGTTCCCCATGGAGGTGCCCGAGCGGGCGCGGTACATCCGGACGATCATTGCCGAAGGGGAACGCATCCATTCCCACCTTCTTTGGCTGGGCCTGGCTGGTCATTTCTTGGGTTACAACACCGTCTATATGTGGGTTTGGAAGCTCAGGGAAGAGATCCTCGACTGTATGGAGATCCTAACCGGAAACCGCAACAACTACGCCATGTTCAAGCCGGGGGGTGTGCGGCGGGACGTTCGGCCGGAGGATGTTCCGACCGTGCTGCAGAAGATCGATTCCATTGTTCCCACGCTCGAAATGATCAAGGCGGCGGTGCTGGATGACCCCGTGCTCCAGGCTCGGCTGAAAGGTGTCGGGATCCTGAGTCGTCAGGCGGCGGTCGAATACTCGGCGGTGGGGCCCACGGCCCGGGCCTCGGGGATCGAGAAGGACGTGCGCAAGGACTGTCCCTACGGAGTGTACGACCGCATTGATTGGAACGTGGTCACGGAGCGCAACGGCGACGTCTGGGACAAGCTGGTCGTGCGCGTACTTGAGCTCTTCGAATCCATCAAGATCATACGGCAATGTCTCGAAGGGCTGCCGTCAGGGGAAATTGACGCGCGCATCGCCGATTACCCGGCGGGAGAGGGGATCGGCCACATCGAGGCCCCGCGGGGAGAAACGTTCCACTACATCCGCAGCGACGGCACCAACCGGCCGGTGCGGCACAAGGTGCGGGCACCCACATACATGAATCTCCCCACCTTCAAGGAGACGGTGAAGGGAGCCCATTTGGCCGACGCAACGATCATCTTAGCGGCGATCGACCCTTGTTACTGCTGCACGGAACGCATGGCCGTCCGTACTCCGGAGGGCCGAAAGCTCATGGGAGGGTACGACCTCGTCCGCCTTAGTCGCGAGAAGACCGAGCGCTTGAGGAAGGAGTTGGGGGCTTGATGACTTCCGAATTGTTCCGCATGGATCCGCTGGCGCAGTTCGTGGGTCTGTTTGTCGCCCTCTTCACAGTGCTTATTTTGCTGTACTCCATAGGCTACAACCGTGGGCGCGGCTACGGGGCCCGCTACTACGTTTACCTGCTTTTGACGTTTATTTGCGGCGAGCTCGTAGTCTTTGCCGACAACTTTGTGCTTTTTCTCTCCTTGTGGGGGCTTCTGGCGCTGCTTCTCTTCCTGTTGATCGGGATTGAGCGGCGGGAGGCGGCGGCGGCGGCGGCGAAGAAGGCCTTCGTAATCATCGGCGCCACCGACGCCCTGATGATCTTGGGATTTGGCTTATGGCTCCACAACCATGCCGACCTGCTTTGGTGGGAAGCGACCTTGTCGGGTTTCCGCATGGAGGCTGTTGGAGCAACCGGGATCTTGACCTTCCTTTGCTTTCTCTCGGCGGCTCTGGCGAAGGCCGGTGCCATGCCGGTCCACACGTGGGTGCCAGACACTGCAGAAGGTGCGGCGATCCCCGTGACGGCGTACTTACCGGGTTCTCTGGATAAGTTGTTTGGAATTTACTTTCTCGCTCGTCTAGTCCTTCAAATGTTTGTTCTTCCCGCTTGGATGTTCACGCTCCTGATGGCTCTGGGAGGTCTCACGGTGGTTGCGGCCGTCATGATGGCCTTAGTTCAGCATGACGTGCGGCGGCTGCTCGGGTATCACGCCGTCAGCCAGGTCGGCTATATGGTACTGGGCTTGGGTACCGGGACGGTGCTCGGAGCGGCCGGCGGGCTGTTCCATATGCTCAACAATGCGGTCTACAAGTCGTGTCTCTTCCTGTGCGGAGGGGCGGTGGAGGAGCGGACGGGTACCGGGGATTTGGACCGGCTCGGCGGCTTGGCAGGCCGGCTTCCCTGGACCTTTGCGGCCTTTGCCGTGGCGGCCCTGGCCATTTCGGGTATCCCGCCTCTGAACGGATTTGCCTCCAAGTGGATGGTTTATCAAGGTATTCTCGAATCCGGCCGCCAGGGCCAAGCCTCGTGGTTTATTTGGCTGGCGGCGGCCATGCTGGGGACGGCTCTCACTCTAGCCAGTTTCATGAAGCTGATGCATGCTGTTTTCCTCGGGCGGAGCGCTCTGCCCGAGGAAAAGCTGGCGACCATAAAAGAAGTCTCCTGGTGGATGCGCTTTCCTCCACTCTGTTTGGCTGTCCTATGCGTTGTCTTTGGAATCTTGCCGGCGACGATACCCCTTGGTCTTTGGATTGCTCCGTCACTTGCCGCACCGCTGGAACCGCTTGGCGTCTGGTCTCCGGGGATCGCTACGGTGCTTTTGTTGGGTGCTGGAGCCGTCGGGCTTCTGATCTATGCCCTCGCCGCTTTCCCACGCTTAAGGGAGGTCGAGCCTTTTGTCGGAGGAGAAATCCTGCGGCAATTTCCGGAAATGCGGGTTTCGGGCGTCGATTTCTACCGTACCGTGCGGTTGCTGCCGTTCCTGCATCGTATGTACGGGGCGGCGGAAAAAGGATGGTTTGACCTCTACGAGTTGGGAAAGCGTCTGGTACTGGGCGTAAGCCGCCTTTTGGGAGAAGGTCACAACGGCCTGCTTCCCCGTTACGTGACCTGGTGTCTGGTGGGGGTGCTGGTGGTCCTTCTCTACCTCAGGAGCTCGCCATGATGGTCGATGTGCTCTTGATCCTGATGATTGTCGGGGCGATTATCGCCCTAGAAGTCAAGAACCTTCTGTCCGCCGTCGTGGCGGTCGGAACCGTGG
>JAPXNP010000167.1:0-5043 GCA_033811955.1 Acidobacteriota bacterium | reverse complement strand
ATTCAGGAGTTGGAAAAGGATTTGCCTGAAGCATACCGGGAGTTCTTAAAGATCTGCGAGATCCTTGAGCGGCACTACCGCGACATGCAGGATGTCGAGTTCACGATCGAAAAGGGAAAGCTCTGGATGCTGCAGACCCGGGACGGCAAACGCACCGCGGCGGCCGCCGTCAAGATTGCCGTCGACATGGCGAACGAAGGCCTAATCACGAAGGAGGAAGCGGTGCAGCGGGTGAAACCCTCGGACGTGGATACGCTGTTGCACCCGCGCTTCGATCCGGAGGCTAAGCGGAAAGCGGCGGCCGAAGGTTTGCTGTTGGCCAAGGGTGTGAACGCTTCCCCGGGTGCCGCCGTGGGACAGGTCGCTTTCGACGCCGATTTGGCTGAGGAGTGGGGCAAGTCCGGCAAGGCCGTGATTATGGTGCGTCCGTTCACGAAGCCTGACGACGTCCACGGAATGCTGGCCGCAAAGGGTATTCTGACCAGCGAAGGCGGGGCCACCAGCCACGCGGCCGTGGTGGCACGGCAGTTCGGCGTGCCCTGTGTGGTGGGTGCATCCGAGGTGAAGATTGACCTGAAGAAGCGCGAGATGACGGCCGCCGGAAGAGTGATCAAGGAGGGCGAGTGGATCTCCCTCGACGGAGCGACCGGTGAAGTGTTCCTAGGACAGATCCCAACCGTGACTCCGAAATTCGAGGAGCAGCCGGATCTGATCACCCTGCTCTCCTGGGCCGATAAGTTTCGGCGACTCCAGGTCTGGGCGAACGCCGACTATCCGAAGGACGCGGAACGGGCCCGCTCGTACGGTGCGCAGGGTATCGGCTTGTGTCGTACCGAGCACATGTTCTTCGAAGAAGAGCGCCTTCCGATCGTTCAGAAGATGATCCTGGCGAAGACGGAAGAGGAGCGGCAGAAGGCATTGGATCAACTGCTGCCCATGCAGCGGGGCGACTTTGAAGGGATCTTCAAGTCGATGGACGGTTTGCCGGTGATCATTCGCTTGATCGACCCGCCGCTTCATGAGTTCCTGCCCAACGAGGAAGAGGTACTCGAAGAAGTCCTCAGGAAGCGGATTCAGGGGGATACCGAGGGCTTGCAGGAGAAGGAAGAATTGTTGGCCGCCATCCGTTCGCTGCATGAAAGCAACCCGATGATGGGGATGCGGGGGGTGCGGCTCAGC
Source organism: Acidobacteriota bacterium (assembly GCA_033811955.1). Lineage (GTDB taxonomy): Bacteria > Acidobacteriota > UBA6911 > RPQK01 > JAPXNP01 > JAPXNP01. The sequence goes on along the minus strand of JAPXNP010000167.1, from coordinate 3,864 downwards.
ATCGCGATGCCGGGTCTGGTGAAAATGCAGGTGCGGGCCATATTCGAGGCCGCTTGCAACCAGGCGAAGCAAGGAGTGGTGGTCAAGCCCGAGGTGATGATTCCCCTTGTGGGGCATATCAACGAGCTCAAGGCCATCCAGCCCACCCTGGAAGCCGTGGCGGAGCAGGTGATGCAGGAGAAGGGTGTGCAGGTCGACTACAAGTTCGGGACGATGATCGAAATCCCGCGGGCGGCGGTGACCGCCGGAGAGATCGCTTCGGTGGCTCAGTTCTTTTCGTTTGGGACCAACGACCTGACGCAAATGACGTTCGGCTTCTCGCGGGACGATGCGGAGGGTCGCTTTTTGCTCACCTACATCGAGCAAGGGATCCTGACTGAGAATCCCTTCCAGACGCTGGATCAGAAGGGCGTCGGGACATTGATGAGCATGGCGGTGGAGGCCGGCCGCAAGACGCGTCCGGAGCTGGAAGTGGGAATCTGCGGTGAACACGGCGGCGATCCGAAGTCGATCGCTTTCTGCCATAAGCTTGGACTCAACTACGTGAGCTGTTCTCCCTTCCGCGTGCCGGTGGCGCGGCTGGCGGCGGCTCAGGCGGCGCTGAAGGACAAGTAAGGTCTTCTTAGACCTGATACGGGTACGGGCCGGGGAGGTCGTGGGGTCTCCCCGGCCTTTTTCGTTGCGGGCTTGTCTTTCGCTTTCTCTGGACCTCGGCGCGACAGACTGCGGGGCTCACGGCACAGAGCCCCCGGCGCCGGCTGTTTCCAGCAACCTTATATCGCTGTTATTGTTGCAGTCTTCCTCTTTGAGTCCCCCGACTAAGTGGGCTCGATCGGCCGGAGACAGGGATCTCTGCCGCGGTTGGCTAAACAGCGTCGTTTGCGGTGGTAGAAGCGGCGGAGGAGGGCCGAGTGATGTCGTCTTCGTTACTGCGTTGGACGGGAGCGGTCGCGTTGTTGGTTTTAGGCCCGGCTTGTTCACGTGAGCAGCCGCCCGGACCGGCGGAGGAGGGCCCGACCCGCTGGTTTTCCCTCACTTCGTTGAAGGTAGTGGAGCTTAGGGATGAAGCCACACCGATTGTGATGTTGCACCAAGTGGAGGAGCTTGAGGACGGGACGCTGCTGGCGGCCGACAGTCGGGCGGGCAAAGTGCGTCATTTTTCCGCGGAAGGCGGCCTTTTAGGTTATTTGGAAGCCTCCGAGGATTGGCAGCCGATTATTGTGCGGGCGGATGACAGTCGTTCGCTGGTCTACGTCAACGACACGCTTTCCAGGTTGTGGCGGTTTAAACCCCCGTTCGACGAGGTTGGAGTACTGGAAGGCAGGCTCCCGCGGATGTTGGGTTTTGTGCTGCATCCCGCCGGTGGGCTGGTGGCGATGGATTGTTTTGAGGACGGGATGGAGCTGCGCACGTACCGGGACGGGGAGTTGGTGGCGAGTTTTCTGCCGTCGGACGAGCGGAATGTGCGACTGGGCAAGCCTACCCATGCCATGGGGACGGTGGATCCGGAGGGGGTGATTTATGCGCTGCAGATCTACCAGCCGGTGGTGCGGAAGTTCAGCGTGGAGGGGGAGGAACTGGGTTCGTGGTCGATCCGTCGGAACGAGTATTTCCGGGATTTTCCCGAGGGGGGTTCGAATCCGTTCGTCACCCACGATTGGGAGGTACATGAGCGCTGGCGGCGGAGTTTTACCAGCTTTCGATCGATCTGCTGGTTGCCGCCGGGCCTGGTTTGCGTGTTTCAGATGAACGACCCTCCGTTACGGCCGAATGTTTTGGACGTCTACACGACGCAGGGAGGATACGTGGGCAGTGCGCCGGTGGAGGGTTACCTCGTAGGGGTCCACGGTCGTCGGTTGTACTTTACGGACTTTTTCGCATTTCCGACGGGAGACTGTAAGCTCTCGGTGTACGAGCTCCCGCCGGAAGTGGGAGAAGAAGGTGCGTGCCTCCAGCCGTATCCCCGAGCACCTTTTGGTGGTACATCGCGGGTCTCCGAAGAGACCTGAAGCTTCGGTCCCGTAGCCTGAAAACGGTTCAGTGTTTTGCTGCACGGGATCAGTTATGAGGCCGACGGAGGATAAGACTCCGGGCTGTGCGGGATATGATGACGGGTGGATCACCGGCGCTTGGTCGCGGCGGATACAAGTCTTCCCAACCGGGCCCTGGAAGCGACCAATCGAGCGGGGGACGAGGAACCGAGACGGTCTTGACGAAAATCGAGAGATTTGACACTGGTTCGTGAGCGTACGGAGAACAAGGGGGGGAAGGTTTGACCGAACTTCCGGTGATTGAGGCCCGGGGGCTGAGCAAGCGGTACCGCAACGGTGTTTTGGCGTTGGAGAGCTTAGATTTGCAGGTTCGTAGGGGAGACATCTACTGCCTGCTCGGACCGAACGGCGCCGGGAAGACAACCACCGTCGGACTTTTTTTCGACTTTCACCGACCGACGGCCGGGCAAGCCTTGATTTGCGGCGTCGACGTGGCGCAGCACCCCATGGAAGCCAAGCGCCACGCCGCTTACATGGCCGAGAACGTGCTTCTTTACGGGCGGCTCACCGCGCTGCAGAACCTGGGTTTCTTCGCCCGCCTTGCGGGACGTGACGGCTGGAGGGAGGAAGATTCCGTGGCGCTCCTGGAACGCGTGGGCCTGCAGCCGGAGGCCTTTCGGCGGGAGGTGCGGACCTTCAGCAAAGGGATGCGTCAGAAGCTGGGCGTCGCCGTAGCCATGGCGAAAGGAGCCGACGCATTCCTCCTGGACGAGCCGACCACAGGTCTGGATCCGAAGGCGGCCGACGACTTCGTTGCAATCCTGAAGGATCTACAGGCCGACGGCAAGGCTTTACTGATCTGCACGCACGATCTTCTGCGGGTAACCGAACTGGCCACGCGGGTGGGAATCATGCGCCAAGGACGGCTGGTACGGGAATACTCATCGAGCGATTTCTCGGCTGGAGTGCGTAGCTTGTTTGAGTGTTACGAGGAAGCCATGGCCGGCGACAAAGCCGAGTCACGGCGGGCGGACGCTCCAAGCTCCGGCTTGGAGGGGAACCGATGAGGGTCCGGCTGTTTGCTGTCGCGTTGGCCGCCCTTCTTCTGCCGTCCGGGGTCGGAGTCGACGCCCAGAGTGCCCGCGAGGTGTTGGAACAGCAGCGCTTGCTGGAACTGCGCAAGCAGTACTTGACGATGGACGAAGCCCGTCTGCGCTTCGAACAGATGCGAGGCCTGGCCGCCTCGGGCCTGGTGTCGGAGGCGGAACTGAGGGCGGTCGAGACCGCCTATCGGCAAGCTCAAGTGAGTTACCAACAGACCTTCTTGCAGTTGTTCAGCGAGCTGCCGCGGGTTAGTGTTGTGCGGGCGATGAAGAAAATTCGCCCGGACGGCCGCCGCTGGGTGGCCTTAACCCTACGGAACACAGCCCCGGCCCACGAGATAAACCTCAGCGATCTTGGGCTTGGGGGTGCCGAAATACCAGCTCCCGACCTTCTCAAACTTCGTGAGGTGCGGAACCTTTCCGTGGCTCTCAAGGACCCCGAGGGCATTATGGTTTCTAGACCTTATGAGGCGATTGTGGATCTACTCCCTCTCGAAGAAGAAGCGACGCTGGAATTTGAACTGCTTAAGGACGTTGACGCCGTAACGGTAGCCCTCACCTACGGTGGGACCTCCGACGAGCGTGTGGTATACCTGGAAAAAGACGCTTCTGCGAACCTGGTCAGCATTCAATCGTCCCGGTTTTCTCAGGAGGGAGACCTGGGTGGAGCGGTGGTGTACGACCTAAAGTTAGAGCGTTTCACCTCGGAAGCCGACGTCTTCCGCCTTCAGACGGTTGGTCTTCCTGTTTCGATCGATCGCGTGTTCACG
>JAPXNP010000166.1:0-5060 GCA_033811955.1 Acidobacteriota bacterium | reverse complement strand
TCCATCTTAGTCTTGCATCCTTCGAACACGATAGCGGAGGGACGGCACTCACATAACCCGTGGCTGCAGGAGCTCCCGGACCCGATCACGGATTCGTCTTGGGGCCCGGTGTTGCGCATTCCGAAGGGTCCCTTTCAGGCCACCTTGCCGGCGCAGGAATCTCCGTTCGGTGTCCAGCTGGAGACCGAGGAGCGGGAGTTTCGTCTGACGGCCGTCGAAACTCCGGGTCAACATCCCGCGGTCGTGGCTGCTCCTTTGGGCTACGGGCGGCCTGACACCGACCGCCTTCAGCATTTGGTTGGGCCGATCGACCGGGGCCGAGTCGGCGGCTCGATTATCGGCGTTAACCTGTTTACCTTGGTCACTTGCGAAGGAGGTTTCTTTCAATACTACCGCCCGGTCCGTTGGACGCACACCGAAGCGGTGAAACCTTCCGCGGCACTACCTGGTCCCAAGTTTCCGAGTGATCGAGAGAAAGAGCGCCCCCTGGAGGTCTTCGTGCGACGGATGACCCTGGCGGAGCTGCTGTCGCAGCGAAGCAGCGAGGCTGTTCTAGAGGAAGCTCCCAACCTATGGGCGGAAGACCACGGGCCCAGCGGCCGCCACTGGGGAATGGCGATTGATCTTGGAGCCTGTACCGGCTGCGGCGCTTGTGTGGTTGCCTGCCAAGCCGAGAACAACATCCCGTGCGTCGGCCCGGAAGAAAGCAGCCGAGGCCGGTTGCTTCACTGGATCCGCCTGCATCGTTACCACCTGGAGGACTCCGGAGATCCCGAGGACTGGATTTTCCAGCCCATGCTGTGTCAACACTGCGATCGTGCTCCGTGCGAAGTAGTCTGTCCCGTCCTGGCCACTGTCCACAGCTCCGAAGGCCTTAACGAACAGATCTACAATCGCTGCATCGGTACCCGGTACTGTGCCAACAACTGTCCGTACAAGGTGAGGGCGTTCAACTGGTTCGATTATAGGGACACTTACGCCGCGAACGGAGAGAAACCGGGTCTTAACCCCGAGGTCACCGTTCGGACGCGGGGTGTTATGGAGAAGTGTACCTTTTGCGTTCAACGCATCCAACGAGCCAAGATCGAGGAGAAGCTGACCGGAGAACCGCTCGCAGTGCAAACCGCCTGCCAGCAAACTTGCCCTTCGCGAGCCATTGTCTTCGGTGATCTCAACGATCCCGAGGACCCACTGGTCGGATATGTGCAGAATCCTAGACGTTACCGTGTGTTAGCCGAACTGGGTACGCGTCCTTCGGTTTTTTACTTGGCGCTTGTTCGAAATCAGGAGACTCGGAGAAAAGGCGATGGCTGAAGTCGCGAGTCGCGAGTCGACGAGCGAGATCGGCACAGAACTTCGGCAACTTGCGTCGCTCCTGTTGGCCACACTGGAGGGGCGACGAAAGCTCGTCTGGTGGTGTCTGTTGGCGGCGGCAACCGCTTGTATGGGCATTGGCGTTTTCGCGTGTTGGGAACTCCTACGCCGTGGAGTCGGCGTGTGGGGCATCGATCACTCCGTCGCGTGGGGTGTCGCCGTGGTAACGTTCGTGTTTTGGATCGGGATCGCCCACGCCGGGACGTTCCTGTCGGCGATTCTTCATTTGCTGCACCAGCCTTGGCGGACCGCTTTCTCGCGATTGGCCGAAGGAGCCACTCTCCTGGCCGTACTGTGCGCCGCGATGTTTCCGTTGCTTCACTTAGGTCGCCCCTGGTTGGCCTTTTGGATGCTTCCCTACCCCAACACCCGGGGATCCCTCTGGGTGAATTTCCGGTCGCCACTTATGTGGGACTTTGTGGCGATCGCCACCTATTTCATCATCTCGGTCCTATTCTTCTGGCTGGGCCTGCTGCCGGATTTGGCGGCCTTACGCGATCGGGCAAGCTCGCCTGCCGTACGCCGCTTCTACGGACAGCTGTCCTTGGGCTGGCACGGAGGCGAACGGCTTTGGACGCATTGGCGTCAGGTCTATGATCTTCTCGCCGGGTTGGCGACAGCTCTGGTCATCTCGGTCCACTCCATCGTCAGCTGGGATTTTGCAGTCTCTTTGGTTCCCGGCTGGCACTCCACGATCTACCCGCCTTACTTCGTGGTCGGTGCCATTTTCTCCGGGCTTGCCATGGTGATTACGCTTTCTCTTCTTGGGGGTAGGGTTTTCGGCTTCCGCCGGCTTGTGACCGTCGAAGACCTCGAACCGGTGGCGAAGCTCCTGCTAGCTGGAAGCTGTTTTATCGGCTTGGTTTACGCAGCGGAGTTCTTCCATGCTTATTACGCCGGCGACCCCTTTGAAGTGGCGGTCTTCCAGGATCGGCTTTTCGGGTGGATGGTTATCCCCTTCTTGTTGACTCTCGTCGGTGTCGTTCTAGCTCCGCAGCTTTTCTGGTTCAGCGGATGCCGACGGTCCGTTCCGGTTCTTCTTTTCGTCAGCCTGGCGGTCAACGTAGGAATGTGGTGCGAGCGTTTTGTCATTGTCGTGGGTCCTCTGCAGATCGGTTTTCTACCCGGGACCCAGTCCGTGTACCATCCGACATGGTGGGAACTCGGCCCCATTCTGGGATCGCTTGGTTTATTTGCAGCCGGTCTGCTCGTGCTGTTTCGGATAGTCCCACCACTCCCGGCGGCCGAGTGGAAGTGGCGTTTCTTGGAGGAACGACTCCCCAACCTGTGGATTCGGGAGGATCCAACGCCGTGAAGTACCGGCACTGTTTGACGGTTTCGTTCTCGGATCCCGCGTCGCTGTTGCAGGCCCATGCGTTGCTGCCGCAGATTGGCGGCCGATTTATCGCCGCCTACGGGCCCGTGCCGCTTCCCGTGCCCGGCTCAGGGACCTGCCGGTCACGCCTGGCCTCCGTGTGTCTTCTCGCGGGTCTGACCGGGGGGACCCTGAAGATTTGGTTCCAGATTTGGGCGTCAGCGGTCTCTTGGCCCATCGACGTCGGAGGCCGTCCCTGGAATTCCTGGCCGGCTTTTGTGCCTCTCACCTTTGAGGTGTTCGTTCTTTTCGCTGGCTGCGGTCTATTCCTGTCCTTCTTGCTTCATCACCGCCTGTACCCCGGGCAAGGTGTGGAGGGGCCGACCGATCTTGTGGCTCACGAAGACTTCGTTATGGTTGTGGAATCCGTTGGTCCGGGGGGTGCCGTGACTCGGCTGGCTGAGAGTTTACGGCGGTTCGGTGGACGGATCCAAGAGGGAACCGGCGGGGGGACATCGACATGACACCGCGGCGCTGGTTCTTGTTGATACTCCTGTTGACGTTAACCGGACTGAACGTACTTATGTACATCGGCTCAGGACAGCGGAGTTTACGTGTTCTCCCCGAAATGTGGGACAGCCCGGCCTTAAAGAGTCTTGGAGCTACCGACGTTTTCCCGAGTGGAGTCGTTCAGCAACTGCCGCCGGAGGGCACTCTGCCTCACGGATTCGCTCCTGTCTCTTACACCCCCGACGAAACCGGTTCAGAGGAAGCCGCCCGAGACCTGCGGAATCCTTTCGATCCGTCGCCTGAAATCTTGGCACTCGGACGGACCCAGTTCACCGAGTTCTGTACTCCATGCCACGGCGCACAAGCCGACGGTAACGGCCTGGTGCCCCAGCGAGGGTTCCCGGCGCCACCGTCGTTGTTGGCGGAGTCGGCACGGAATCTTGCCGACGGAGCCGTCTTTCACCTACTGACCTTCGGCCGAAACAACATGCCGTCTTACCGGTTCCAGCTCACAGTGGACGACCGCTGGGCCGTAATCCACTGGATCCGGAGACTGCAGCAAGAGACTCAGGCAGGGGGGACGCCTCAGTGAACCGGGCACCCGGCTCTCGTGTGCAGATAGGGGGCGCGGCCGTCGCCCGTTTCGTGGTCCTCGGAGGACCCGTACTTCTGGCCGTCTACCTTGATCCCGTCCGAGCAAGCCTGTCCTGGACGGCAGGTCTGTACGTTGCCGTGACGACCCTCCTGGGCGCTTCTCTTTGGCTGTTGATCGGGGGCGTAGTAGGCGCGGACTGGCGGTCACCACTGGCGCCGTTACTGGATCGGCTTGCCAGACCTACAGTCGGATTACTGGGGTTGTTTGGCGTCTTCTTGATCCTGGCCCGCTTACTGGCGGACCCGGCATCGCCTGCCGGGGGATTTGCCGAAGAGTGGTTTCGCTGGCCTTTTTGGGCCGTCCGCCTCGGTCTCGTGTTGGCCCTGTGGGCATGGGTAAACAAGGTGGTGCTGCAGCGGCGCAGACCTGGAAGACTTAGCGTTGCGATGCAGGCGGGAACTCTCGCACTCTTGATCGTGACTTTTTGGATCCTGTCCTTCGACTGTCTCTTACTGTTTGCCGGAGGTTGGCAGAGCACCCTGTATCCTTTCTATCATCTTCTGGGCACCTTGTTGACAGGCATTGCCATGACGGGGATGGCGGCTTTCAGTCAAGGAGTCTTTCCGTCTTCGCTCGTACGCCGGTCGATAGTGTTCCTCAGCCCTCTTTGGGCCTATCTCTGGTTCTCTCTCTACATGCTGATTTGGTACGCGGGAATTCCGGCGGAGTCCGCCTACTGGTTGCGTCGCAGTACTGCAGGCTGGGCAAGTTTGCTGGCCGTGTTGCCGCTGGCCGGATGGGCAATTCCTTTTGGCGTCTTCTTGTGGCGCCGCCTTCGCGCCCGATGGGAGTTCGCCTATGCCGCGATGGCCGTCCTACTATTCGGCCGATGGTTGGATGCGTACCTTGCGCTGTTGCCGGAGAACCTGCCCAATCCCTGGCCGCTCTTGCCGCTGGATCTTCTCCCAATGGTTCTCATTCTGGTTCGGATTCTCGGTGCTCCCGCGCAGCACCCTCTCCAGAAGGCGGAGCTTCTCCGACGAGAGTAGGTCAGGTACTCACCCCGCGTAAGTGCGCGTGGAACACTGCCCGGACGCTTTCATGGCGGCACAGCCGGCTTGCAGTCCGCGCAGTAGCTTGCTTACCCATGTACTTTCGGCTTGTCCCGATCTTTCGGCCCGTCGGACAGGGCGTATCACCGCCCCTCCCCGCGAGACCGATTGGGGAGAGAAGAGGTCGATTCCACCCAAACGCGGAAAAAAGAAG
>JAPXNP010000165.1:0-5068 GCA_033811955.1 Acidobacteriota bacterium | reverse complement strand
AGCCATGGAATACTCAGTGCCGCTTGATGGGTTGTGGATACCCTGCACCCTTCAATGAGGCCATGGCGGTTAAGCCATGGAATACAGCCCCCACCCGAACACCGTCACGGCAAGGACCGTACGAAGAATCTGCGAGCGGTAGGTTCGCAACACCCCCGCATGAGCCGTCCCACGCGTCCCGCTTTGCCTTCTACCCCCCCTCAACCCCTGTGTGTAAGCCACTTTCGAGCAGCCTCCGGCCGTCCTCAATCACATCACCCCTCGCAGTTTCTCCGGCAACTTAACACGGTTCCGTCACAAAACCACCGGGCCGGGAGGCTCCGCCAAGGCTTGGGCGCCTACCCTCGCAATCCTCGTCCCGAACCGGTCAGCACGCCCCAGATCAACTATAAGTACCGCGTCCTCGTCGTGCTTGATGACCTCCCGAAGCTCTTGCTCCAATTGTACCCTGCGCTCGGCCGGCAGTATACATTGGAACACCGAATATTGCAGCGGCTCCCCGTAACCCTCCGCAATCGCATGCACTCGCCGCCACCGCCGCGGATCACGAACGTCGTACGCCAGCAAGTAACACCGCATCTCTCACCTCGTCGTCCAGACCGGCACCTTGCCGAACTCGCCACTCAAGAAGCGACCGAACAGCCGAGCGTCCACCTCCATCGATCGGCGGTACGAAATGCGGTAGCCGAAGATCGGATGCGTGAACTCCCTATCCAGGCAACGTTCAAATACACCGATAAACCGCTTACGACCAGACGCGGTCAGCGTGCACGCGTTTGTCCCCGTCACGAAATCGTCTTGTCCCACCTCCCCATTGTTGACCGCCGTAATTACCGCCGAGTCGGCCAGTAGGGGCCGGTAGGGCTCCATGAGATCCAGTGCCAAGGATGGACGGCCGAAGCGCGGCTGGTGGTAGAACCCGCGATAAGGATCCAAACCGACGGCACTGAGGGCCACCGTCCAGTGCCGTACCAACAGGGCATAGGCCAGCGAAAGCATGCAGTTGACCGGATCACGCGGAGGCCTCCGGTTGCGTTGCTCGAAATCAAACATGGGCTTACGTTCGCCTTTCCATAGAAATCGGAAAGCCTTAAAGTAGGTGGCGGAGGCCGCGCCTTCGAACCCCAACAGCTCCTCCAAAGAGTCGGCCCGCTTCGCACGATCTCGGAATTCCTTAAGTGCCTTCAAAACTTCCACGGGCAGTTCGAAGGCGTTGCGCCGGAGTAACGTCCGCTGGTTGCTGATCTTGGCCGCCGTCAGCGCACGGGCGATCCGAAGGCGCACCCGAGGATGAGCCGCCAGACGATACTGGTGAATACGGACCTGCACATTGTGATGTCCGGTACCGATCGTGTGAGCCAAAAACCAGCCGCCCGACGACAGGTACGTCACAGGAATCCCTCTGCCGACCAGATCCACCAGGGCGCCGGTGGAAATGTTCACGGGTCCCATCAGCACCAACTGGGAGATCTCACCTATACGGACCCTACTGGTCTCCCCTTCTGCAGGTCGAATCTCCAGAAGACCTTGCCGTTTCGAAATCCAGCCGCCGAAGCCGGTTACGTATACGGGCCAGGCGTTCTCACGCCGGGCCGCCAGAGGACGAGGTGGGAAAGCTTCGTGTTGCAGCCAGTGGACCTCGTCGGGTAAGCAGATCGGCAAGAGAGAACACTTGGGGCATTTGGGACTGTCCTCCAGAGGTTCCGGTGGTCGACTACCTGCAGCAAGATTCCGAATTTCCTCGATGGCTCGCAGCGTTTGCTGCACCAAGTCGGGCGTGAAGGGAACCGGTACGCGCTCTCGACTTCCGGCGAAGTAGATGATTCCCTCGGTACTGTCGAATCCGTGCTCTTGGAGGAGCAGCCCTTGGGCGCAAAGCTGCACTCTTTCCGGTTCGTAGGCGTCGCCGGCCACGTGGGGTCGCTTCCCCCGCTTGTAGTCGATCGGCGTGGCCCGTTTGCCCTCGGCCTCGATTAAGTCCAGCTTGGAGATTATGCCCAGTCGCTCAGAAGACAGTGTGATGGAACGTCTCGCCTGCAGGGTCGAATCGGCTGTCTCGGGCTCCGACAGCACTTGGTCCGGCTGTTCCACTCGACGATGAACGCCTTGCCCTTCAAGGGTGTAAGCGTTGTGCTCGAATTCACCGTCGGCCCACTCCAGGTAAGCCAAACGTGGGCAGTAGACGTACTCGTTCAGCATCCTAACCGGGATCAGCTCGGGGATCTCCGGGAGCGTCTTCCCCATGATCCACCTCCTCCGGGAAGCCGGGAGAAACAGCCCGGCGGTCACCGCTTGATTTCGTACCCGATTTATCGGCGGCACACCAAAATCTCGTTAGCCGGAGCATCCGAAAGCGTGTTGAAGAGCTCGCTTGCACAGATTCGCGTTTACACGGGACGCGGCTGGCGCATGGAACGTTTGTGCTTGTACCGCGGGGACCTGCCTGTCCTCGGGCGCTGTGCCTCCGCCGAAGATTCACTCATAGCGGCCGCGGGTGATGCATTCCCACAGCAGCAGGAGCGCACTCAGACTGTGCCAGGCTGTCCGCACACCGACAGGGAGATGGCGGCAGTAGACGGCGTCGTATTCGAGAACCGGCCGGGCGCCTCGAAAACGTTTGAAGCTGCTGTTACCGCTGCTGAGGTTCAGACGTCTTCCCGTCCGGAGTGAGGCCTCGAACTGAGCCGCCATGCTCTGCCGGAAAAGACCCAGCTCACGCGGCTTCGACACATCGTATCCGACGAGTTCGCCGGCCATCTCCTCCCGACCATCGTACCAGGCGACGAATCCATCCAGACCGTCTGCACCCCGCAACGTGCGGTACTCCAAGATATTTCCGACCAGGGTCGCGTGGAAAAACTCTTCGGTGAAGTCCGGATTGTAACGGGAGTACTTGGCGACGTAGAGCTGTCGGTACTGGGAGGCCAGGAGGGGAACGTCGTCCGGGGTAGCCTGCATTCCGTTGCGATCACTACCGGATGTGTGAAGCTTCCGGAGGTCGCGTAGGATGTCGCGGTTTTTCTTGTAGTCGCAATATTTCGGATCGAAGATCCAGACGCGGCGGCTACGGACCAACTGAAAACCTTCGGCGGAGCAGGTTTGGAGGAGCCCTCGTCCGGTCAGCGGGTTCAGGGATCGGATCACCAGGGCCCGATCGGGGTACCTTTTCCGTAGGTCCGCAGTCATGTGCGCCAGAGTGGCAAGGTCGAGGGGAGGAGTAGGGTTGGAGGACAAGAGCCAATGATTGACGAACACGACGCGGTCCAGTCGAAAGGTGTCGATGAGGCGTCCGAGGGCGGCCAAGCCGACGAGCACCACCGGGAGCTGGAGCCGACCCCGCAAGCGCCGCCGAGCTTCCTCGGCGGTGTAATCGGCGTAGTGGGACCGAATCGAGCAGATAGCGGCTTGGTTCCGAGCGCCGTCGACGACCAGCAGGGGAAGAGACAGCCGCCGGCCGCGCCAAACATCCCAGTGGGAGCAGGTATTGCGCAAGAAGGTGTCCGGGCGCCGGCAACAGAACAGCGAAATGAAGCGGTTGACCTCTCCCGCAAAGCGGGCAACCGCTTCCTCCTCCCACTCTCCTGGAACTCGAGCACCTTCGCGACTATAGTTTTGCACCATGCAATACCGGAGATTAGGTCGGACGAACCTCGAAGTGTCGGTCATCGGATTCGGAGCCTGGGGGATCGGTGCATCCCAATGGTTGGGGGCCACCGACGACGAATCGATGCGGGCTCTCCACAAAGCGGTGGATCTGGGTGTCAACTTCATCGATACCGCCCTGGCTTATGGAGACGGCCATTCCGAGCAATTGGTCGGTCGTCTTTTACGAGAGCGCTCGGAGCGGATCTACGTCGCCACCAAGATTCCTCCGAGGAACCGTATCTGGCCGGCGCGAGGATCACTGCGGGAAGTATACCCCCGAAACTATATCAACGCGTGTGTGGAGGAGTCTTTGCGGAACCTGCGGGTGGATTGTATCGACTTGATCCAGCTGCATGTGTGGAATCCGGAGTGGACCGGTCAGGATGAATGGTATACCACCCTTAAGGGACTCCAGGAGCAGAGCAAGGTCGCCTATCTCGGGGTTTCCATCAGCGAGCACGAACCGGACGGGGCGGTTCCCCTTGTGGAATCGGGAAAGGTAGACACCGTGCAGGCGATCTACAACATCTTCGACCAGTCTCCCGAAGACCGCCTGTTTCCCGCCTGCCGGGCGAACGATGTGGGTGTCCTTGCCCGTGTCCCGTTTGACGAGGGCTCTCTGACCGGCTCCATCCGGCCGGATACGACCTTTCCTCCGGGCGACTGGCGCAACGAGTATTTCAGGGGGGAGCGCAAACGGGAAGTGTACGAGAGGGTGCAGCGTTTGACGGGTCTGTTGGGAAGCGAGGTGAAAACGCTTCCGGAACTGGCGCTCCGGTTCTGTTTGCATCATCCCGCGGTTTCCTCGGTCATCCCGGGTATGCGGAAGGTGGAACATGTCGTCGCCAATGCGGCGGTGGGCGATCTGCCGCCCCTGAGTCCGAAGCTGATCGAGGAACTCCGAAAGCATCGGTGGGTGCGGAACTTCTATGCCTAGGCGTGAATCTTTGCCGGGCCAAGTTGCATCTCACCAAGGGTAAGCTCTCAGAGACATCTCCGGAATAGAATAAGGATAGGATTCTTTTATGCCATTCGACGATCGCTTTTCACCCGAAGAGCTGCGCCGGATCCTGCAGGAGCGCCTCGGATCAGGGGTGCGGATCAACCTTGGGGCCCAGCCGCAGCGGGACGGAGAGGAAACGGATGAAGCGGAAAGCCGGCGGCGGAAACGTGAAGAGGTGCTCCGCTTCGATTTCAAACCCAGTGACATCAAGAAGTACCTGGATCGGTTCGTAATTCGCCAGGACGATGCCAAGAAGGTCCTGGCCACCGCGATCTGCGATCATTACCACCACATCCAGCGGACCCAGCGGGGAACCGACGAATGGTTTGAATACAAGAAACAGAACATTATTCTGATCGGTCCGACGGGGGTCGGTAAGACCTATTTGGTGCAGAACATCGCCCGGCTTATCGGAGTTCC
>JAPXNP010000164.1:0-5087 GCA_033811955.1 Acidobacteriota bacterium | reverse complement strand
AAGCCACCAAAGCGACAGCGAACGTGCTTGTGACCTTTGATCCGCGGATCTCAGGCGATCAGTTAACGGTCGCGTTTGCCCATGAGGGGCAGCATGTTATAGACAGACAGAGGTTTGTAGCGACTACTCTTGGTGATCCAAACGCCTTTGATGGGCCCCTCAACGTTACTAAGTACAGACGGAATTTGGTGCTTATGGAATCTCGATAGGCGCCGCCCAAGGACTCGGATTCAAGCAGCTGAACATTTCCGGTATCGAGATTTGGAATTCCGGTTGGGCTGAGGCGGATCGTTCCACTCTCCAGAGCAAGGGGGCAGTAAGGGGGGGGCAGTAAGGGACACTGTTTTCTTCCCTGCCTCAGGTGGAGGAGGAAACCCTGCGTGGGTTTTACCGGAGAATCACGGAGATACCTGGATTTCAGCATCTTGTTGCTGATTTTTCCAAATGTCCTACGTTAACGTGGCTGATGTCTTCAAAGGATTATCGGATGTCGAGAGATTTAAAGCGGCGGCTCAGTCGTTGCGGGAACGGATTGATTTAAACTGACGGAGGCAGTGGATCAGAACGAGTGATTTGCGTCAGCTAAGTAGTCGCTGTAGATGACGTGGCTTTTGAGGCCAAGTGATGGTGGCGTTCGTCTTCAGTGGATTGGGTGCTTTTCAGCCACATCGCCTGACCTGGCGCGGCGCCGAACTCCAGCTTGCCAAGCGAGAGCAGCTTTAGAGAAAGAGATGACGGACGAGTCGGAGTACTCGGTGTTCAGCTTAACCGCTCGACCGAGCCCGCAGAGGTTTCTCCGGGCGGTAGGGAAATTATTGAGAGCCGGAAGCGCATCTTTTCACTCAAGCGAGTTTGCGCAAGGCCCGTCCAGGCTTAAAGAACAGCAAAGGATCAAAGGAACAGACCGCCTATTCCGCCGGAGTTGTCCACCGTTCGGGATCTTGTGTTTGGCGTTTCCGCCGCCCACCCCAAAGGTGAACACCCTCACGTCGGAACCATCAAACAACTTCCCGGAGATTCGTGGATGACTTCGATGGGAACGGGCGATCACCTTGCCCCGGAATACGCAGCAACACGGCCTCCAGACTCCAGGGACGAGGCGAAGATCGGGTCAAAGACCTCCGAAAAGTGGATTGCAGTTCGCGAGGTGACTCTTTGCGAGTAAGAGGCCCGAGGGGATCGTCCCGAATTCCGGCAAGCTGTGAGCCGCGTCACTTCTGCGCGAGTGCCGCCCGGGCATGATCTGACTTGAAAACTGGAAGCCGGCCGACCGGCAACTGACACCGGCTCGGTGCGTGCAGCCGCCGGCGGACCGCGGCTCAAGGCGGGACCACCTTAACCCCGGCCCGGCAGAGCGGAGGGGGATCGGCGCAAGCGGCGGGAGGCCGGGGCCGACGAGTGTGATGTGTGATTTCTCAGACAAGATCTTTGTCGGACGACCGGACGGCAGGTTCGGGGTGGTTGCTCGTAACTCCTACAAACCCGAGGACGTCTTGCACCGGTTTCTCAATGACCATCGCGAAGCGTCGCCCGGCAAGGGGCTGGAAACGGCAAGGGAGGTACGGTTCCTCCCAGCGGGACCGGACTCCGGGGTACCCGACGGCAAACTACAAAAACAGTGTCCCTTTCTCCCCTTTCCACAAAAACAGTGTCCCTTTCTCCTGTGTTCCGGGGTCTGAGCGGGGTCGCTACCGGTATTCGATTCTTCCACCCGGTCCAGCCTCGCCGTATGCAGCCCTCTCGAAGAGCGGAAAATTGCGCTTGAAGCCACCGTGATACATCTTCAGTCGTCGTTTGGAAAAGCCCCAGAAGTTCTCGATTGCGTTGATATGGGCTTTGCCGCCACCAAACGTCGAGTCATGAGCGATGCGCACATGATGAAACCCTTCCACATCGAGCCGGTCATAGGCCCTGAAGCTGTCCGAGTATACCCGGGACTGAGGCTTCACGTGGGTCTTGATCACGCCCTGGAGCGTGGACTTGTCCAGCCGCTCGGGAAACACTACCCGGACTTCGCCGGCGCGCTTCAACAGCCCAAATACCGGGATTTTGCCGCCTGCGCCACGTCCTCGTTTGCCCTTATGGACACCGCCGAAGTACGACTCATCGACTTCGATCTCGCCGCAGAGCTGTTCCAGCGACCGCTCGCTTTCCGCTGCAATGGCCCCCCTGAGGTGGGTGTAGTAGCGCTGCACCGTCTTGCGGTTGAGCCCCAGGTCACGGGCGACCTGCTCGGCCGGGACCATCAGCCAGAACAGGCGCACGATCTCCTTGACCGTCTTCGCCTTGAGCCGGGCCTTGCGAGCCCGGGGCCTAAATCGATGGCGACACGCTTTGCAGCGCCGGCGGCCGTCGGCCAACTGGTAACTCTGCCGCGCACCACACTGAGGACACTCGATATGATGGCGCGAAATCTGTGTCGATTTTTGAGGGCCTGTTTTTCGACAGCTTTCAGGCCGCCGATACCCTGTTTTTCCATAGTCGGACCATCTTAGCTTGGTCCGAATAACTGGTCCAATCCCAAAGACAATGTCCCTTTCCTCCCCTTTCCTCCGGCGTACCCGCCAATTCTAAGGTGTTGCCGGTCTTACGGAGACGCTCTCGCAACGGCTGCAGTCCATAGCTTTTCAACCAGCGATCTTGTTGTTTCGTGCTGCAGGACTTGGAGCGTGGTGTGAGGGGCTGCCACCTGCTGTTCGACAACTTGAAGAAGAGAGTTAAGCTAGTTGAATGACACGCGCCAAGCGGCTCTTGTAACACTTCCAAGGTGTAGATGAAGGTGTTGCATGCAGATATTTCGCGCGGGAATTGTTATCGGTATTATCTGGTCGATGGTGCTAGTTTCTCATATCGCAGTACCGGCAAGCGAACCCGAAGGAATGAATCCACCGCTGGTCAGTATGCCCATGAGCTTGGATGAATCCCGCGAGGTGCGAGGCCGGGGATGGCTATCTTGTGGGGCTGCAATCGGCTCCGGTGTGCTCCTTGGAGGAACGCTTGCCGGGGCTGTGGTCGGCGCGTTGGTTGTGGCGTGTGGGTGTGACGACGAACTGGACAGAATGTTCGGTACACGCTTCCGCCAGGCTTGCTCCTGATTCGTCTCGGTGGCTTTCGGCTGCCGGGACTTGCTCGTCCCAGTCGGGAATCGCGGAGGGAAGGTTCTCAGGATGGCTCGTACAGTTCTCTGGATGCAATTGCTGGCTTGCGCCTTTGCTCGCCGTATCTGGGATCGCTTTCGCCGAGCTCCGAATCTGGCCGTGTTCGTCGTCGCTGCAACGGCCCTGATCCGGTGGGGGAGGAGCCTGGCGGAAAGTGCGCAGTCATTTCTGGCCAACGTCGGATCGGAGCCCGACAGGCTGCCGGTTGGTTTTGCGTCGGCTCTTCTCACTGCGGCGGCGGTGTCGGTCGTTGCCGGTAGCGGGCGGTCGTTGCGGCGCCTTCTGCAGGATCCCATGAGGGATCCATGGTTGGTACTGGGCGGCTCTTTCCGCACTTTGGGGTTGAGCTCCTTGGCGCACGTGGTGTTCCTTGAGCTCGCCGTTTTTGGGATCACCGCCCTCGTGACTTGGCCGACCTCCGGCGTGCTGTCCGGGGGAACCTTGGGTTTCGTGATGCTGTCGACCGGAGCATGGCTTCTCGCGGTTACGGTAACGCTGGCCGCCGTTTCGGGAATGGTATCGCTGGTTACCCGTGTGGGCGCGACTGCGGCGGTGTGGCTGATGCTGATCGCAACTGGTACCGCCGGCGTTTTCCTTGGTTTGGGTGACGCAATAGAGCTCGGAAGAAAGGTGGTGTCAGCAACCTCGCGGGCGATCGCCTCGCTTCCGCCTTACATGGGGATTGCGTTCGTTCTCGTATCGACTCTTGCTGCAGCCGCTCTTGTCCCGACTTTCCTGCGTCAACATGAGCCGGCGCGCAGGGACCGATTGCGCTGTCGGGTGAGCAACGGGCTTCGTCTCAGACGAAGGATTCTTCCGTCGGTACGGGTGAATCGGGGAAACCGAACCCTCTTTTCGATTGGGGCTCGCCTTGCCACGAGGACCCTACTTGGAGCGGCGATTCGGGCATTGGCGTTTTCCTTGCTGGTGGGTGCGGTGTCTACGGTATACATAGAGACCGAGGGACGACCCACGGCCACGCTCTTTGCCGCCTCTCTTCTGATGGTTATCCTGATCGATGTTGCGCGCAGGGGTAGGGTGTCGGTGGGTCTTCAACAGGAATTTCTGTGGCTTCACAGCCGAGAAGTACCTCTGAAGGTTTGGCGGAGCTTGTCGGCCGGCTACGCCGCATCGCTTTCCGTCATCGGGTTGGTTTGCTATGCGGGAGTGGTCGGGTTCCACTTGCAAGTATCGAACTTGGCTGAACTCGTCGCGCTGGGTGGCTCTGTCGTGGAAGTATCGAGCTGGTTGGCCGCCGTTTCGCATCTTTTTATGCCTTGTGTGAGACGGGATTCGTGGGCTCGGACAATGATCTTCTACATGACGGCCTGCTTTGCTCTCGGCTTCGTCAGCTTGAAGATCCTCCTGTTTCTGGCGTGGCCCGCTTTCCTTCTGGTGCAGAGTCTGGCAAGTGCGGGAATTGCGGTTTGGGTGGGTGGACGGGCGCCGTGGGGTTGGTCGAAGCCCGTGCAAACGGGGTGGCGCCGTCAGATGGACCGAGGAGGGGTGCCTGATGTCTCGTTGGATGGTAGCCGACCTTGAATCCGCCGCCGAGGTGCGGAATGTCACGAAGCACTTCGGCAGGATCCAAGCTCTTGACGGTGTAACGCTCCAGGTAGCACGAAGATCGATTCACGGTTTGCTGGGTCCCAACGGAGCCGGGAAGACGACGCTTCTTCGTCTTATGCTCGGTCTTTCCTCACCCGATTCCGGAACGGTGCTCCTGGGCTCCGGCACAGAAGATTCTTCGAGGGCACCTCGGCTCGCTTTCCAGCCCGAAGATCCGGCTCTTTATGATTACCTGAAGGTTCGGGAATTTCTATCCCTGGCTCTGCATATGCGGTCCGATGGTAGGTTCGACGAGGAAAGCCTTGAGTACTGGATGCGACGTTTTGAGCTGATCACGGTAGAGAAACAACTCATCAAGGA